>JBFHGF010000045.1:0-12916 GCA_041583335.1 Bacteriovoracaceae bacterium | reverse complement strand
CTTAATATAGTGAGTATTGGGGAGCATATGCTTATAGGTAGGAGTTTTATCGCCAATGGGTTGAATTTGGATGTGGCCATCAAGAGTGATCTTTTCTCCTACTAAAAATTCACCTTCTCCAATTCCTTTTGTCCAAGTCACTCCGTAGTCATTGCGGTTAACAATCGTTTTAAATTTTACGAAGCGGTTGAGATGGCCCCAAGTATCATTGACTTCTTTACTTAGAGAAAATTGCAGCTCAATAGGTTTTGTGGTCGCCTTAATGGTCAGTTGGCCTTGGGCCTGATAGAGTCCACCAATTTTACTTACCTTATCACTTTCAAAAATAATAAAAGGATATTTCTTGGTATCGAGAAAGTCTTCACCTTTGACATGTCCGTCACGAATCTTATGGTTAGAGTCAAAAGAAGTGGCCTTAATTCTTACGCTGATTTTTTGAATATCTTCAGGATTGTTTTTATCAAAGTAGATCTTTCCGGTGAAACTGCGCAAGCGGGCCGTAACATCTGAAACTCCCATATAGGCAATGGTGAGGTTGAGTTCGGAATGGTCCTTGTTGATGACCCATACGTCACTATTGGCATTGATGGATAGGGTTGTGAAGAGTGAGATCGCAAGGGCAGTGATGATTTTTTTCATAAAATTGATCTTGGGAAGGGTCATTTTGACCATATTATATTTTGATTTCTAACAAAGTTTTACTATGCCTTGGTCATACTCCCTTTTACTTGATTCGTACATAGACACAGGCCGCATAAAGCTTCATATTGGGAATACAGAGATAGAAATGGGAGAGAAATAATGAATAACATGAAAATAACAACAATTTTATTTGGCATATTGATCGCTCATGCAACTTTTGGTGCCGGAAATCGTAGACTATCCATTCTTGCCCAGCGTGCAGCGGCCCAGGTGCAAACCAACCTCAATAGTTTTTCAACCGATCAGGATGAGGCCCTTCTTAAGCGCTATGAAGAAATTCTTGAGATTGTCGCAGGAAATATTCCCGATGACAGTCGCTCAGGTGCTGGTCAGCTCTTCTACTGTGATGGTGGTTATATTAACGATATGAATGGCAATGACCTCGACTATATTAGTGGTGGTCAAGAGGGCTGCATGGCCGCCATTCGCGGGGTTTTCTACTGTGATGCTGGATACGTGAATGATCAAGAAGGAAATAATCTCGATTATATCTCGGGCGGACAAGATGCCTGTTTGCTTGCGGTTAAAGGTGAATTCTATTGCGACAACGGTTATCGCAAAAATAAGAAAGGGGAGACTCTGGATTATATTAGTGGTGGTCAGGAAGCCTGTATTCGCACCCTTTAGTTACAATCTACTTTTGAACAAAGTCGGTGAGGTCGCGTAAGTAAGAGGGCATCGACTTGTAGTTCAAAGTGGTCATATAAATTTCAGAAGCTTCCGTTGCGATGATCTCTTCAATATGAAGAGCATCGGTTTTTTTCAAGACGTGATCGGGAACCACTGCAATTCCAACACTGGCCTTTACCAAATCCACAATACTGTGCATATCTTCCACCTGGATAATACTATGGGATTCTTTCTTGGAAACTTTGTAGATATTATCTTCCTCGGAGTAGACGATCCAACGGTACTCATGCAGCTTCTTTTTATTTATAGGATCTTTGCTAATGATAACTAAGCGCTCATCAAAGAGTTTTAGAGAAGTGATGAGTTCTGATTGAATATTGTCGGAAGAGAAAATGATATCGAGTTTTCCCTTTTCAATATCTTCTCGTAATTTCTTTTGAGTTCCCACGGTAATGGTGAAGATTCGATTTTTCTTCTTAAGGTATCTCCCTAGACGGGGAATAAACCAGTTTCTCAGCAGACCATGAAGAATGCCAATGCGAATGGGACGATCATCGTCTTTATCAAAGAGCTCATGAGTGAGTTGGTCAAAGTGTTTGGCCGCCATAAAGAGACCATGGCCTTTGTCGGTTAGGATGACTTTCTTAGAAGAGCGGATGATCAGTTCTTCATCGAGGCTTTCCTCTAAAAGTTTGATTTGGCGGCTAACGGCCGACTGGGCAATTTTGAGTTTTTCCGCTGCTTTGGAGAAACTCTCAAATTCTGCAGTCATTAAAAAAGCTTTAAGGTAGCGGTAGTCCATTTAGTGTTACCTTTAAAGAAATTCGTAAAGGATTGACTAAGAGAGAGTCGGAGGGACTTTCTCTTCGCTGCTCTTTTGTTTCCAAAATTTTCCAGAGAACTTCTTTTGGTTTTCGTTTTCGACAATAAATCCTTCGTTATTATTGGCGAAATCTTCAATATAATCAACGCTACATTTTTGTAGGTAAAAAGCGGTGAAGGGATCCATGATGATTTGCAAATCGATCAGTTCATTATTTGATGATTTTACTTTGATCAGCATGTCATCATCATTCCAATCTGTGAAGCCCACGCTATAGCTGAAACCCTCACAACCTTTTCCGCTAATGAGCAGGCGAAAGTACTTTCCTTTTAGAGTGAAGTCATTTTCAAGAATCAACTTAAGCTGACTGAGGGCCATGTCCGTCAGGGTAACTTCAGGTGTCGCAACTTTAGAGGCATCGACCTTTGTTGCTGAATGTTGATTATGATCCTGTGTTCCTGACATATGGTCTCCAGAAATTGTTGCTGTGTTGTTGCTTGAAAGTTGAGTGGCAAAGCAATATCTTGATTAGAGTAGTATTTCAAGCGCTAAATCTTTTCAAGATTTACATAAGCTAGGCACAAGCGAGGTCCCTATGAAAATAGAGTATAAATTATCGATAACAGAACCATGGACTCATTATGTCAAAATAAGACTTAGTGGAACTCGTCCTAAGAATTCTGATTATATGGACTTCTTTATGCCCTCGTGGTCGCCGGGAAGCTACTTAATGCGGGAATACCCCAAGTCCGTGCGCAAGTTTCGCGCCCTAAGCGACAATGGAGAGTTCCTCTTCTTTGAAAAAAGAGAGAAGGGGACTTGGAGAGTGGATTGGTCTAAGTCTGAGCTTAAAACCCAGGCAAGTGACTTCACCGTTGAATACGAAGTTTACTGCAATGAAATTTCAGTACGATCTAGTCATGTTACCAATGAGCACGCCTTCTTGCATGGGCCAAGCCTCTTTATGGGAGTGGTTGGTGAAGAATTAGAGCGGCCTACTTTGGAAATTGATTTTCCTCCGCTTTGGTCTAAAGTCACGACTGGACTTGATGATATCTCCGAAAAACGAGAACACTTTATTTATCAGGCCAAGAATTACGATGAGCTCATTGATACACCGATAGAAATTGGCTGCCATGAAACCAATGGCTTTCGAGTTCAGGGCATTGACCATCACTTGGCCTTTTATGAGCTTCCAGAAAAGTTACCGGGAGATCTGCGCCAAGATACACAGAAGATCGTGGAAAGCGTATGTAATTTTTGGGGGGAGATTCCCTATAGCATGTATGTTTTCATGGGCCATTTTATGCCGGGAGTTTACGGAGGCCTTGAGCATTTAAATTCCACCGCTCTTCAGTACGATCCCTTTGCCGTTCAAACGAAGGAGGGCTACCGCGATTTCTTAGGGCTTGTGGCCCATGAGTTCTTTCATACCTGGAATGTGAAGCGTATTCGTCCTCTTGAGCTTGGACCCTTTGATTATCGAAACGAGAACTATACTCGTATGCACTGGCTCACAGAGGGGATGACCAGTTTTGTGGATGACCTCTTTGTTTTCACGGCCGGATTGTCCACGCTACAAGATTATGTGGAAACTTTAACCAAGAGAATTAAAATTTATCTAGCAACACCTGGACGCAAATTTGATTCTCTCGAGGATTCAAGCTTCGATGCTTGGATCAAACTCTATCGCCCCAATGAGAACTCAAAGAACACAACGGTGAGCTACTATCTAAAAGGTCAATTGGCCTTCTTTTGCTTAAACCTTTTATTGGTTAGAGAGGGCAAATCCCTCAGGGAATTGTGTGCTCTCCTATGGCAACGCTATAAAGACAATCCCACTCAAGGGATAGTGAAAGAGGAGTTCATGCAATTGCTTAACAACCTTGCTGGGGAAAAAGTGGTGAATCAATTTGATTCTTATATTGCTTATACAACGGAGCTGCCACTAGAAGAACTCTGTTCTGAAATTGGTTTAGAGTTTAAATACAAAGAAGAGTCTGAGGGGGATTTTGGATTTGAATGGAGAGAAGATGGGCAGAGGTTATTCGCCGATAAAATTATTCTCGATGGGCCGGCCTATAAGCATGGCCTAAATGCAGGTGATGAAATTTTGGCCGCTAATGGTTTTCGTTTAACCAGCTCTATGTACAAGAGCTGGCTTAAAACTTTGAGTGCTAGTGATCATCTGCAAAGTTTCCTCGTGGCACGCCAAGGCAAAACCATGGTGGTGGAGGTTCCTTTTTCCAAGGCCCCACAAGTTCTAGAGAAAATAGAAATTAAGGACGAGAGCAAGGCCAGTGAGGCCTTAAAACTCCTGTAAGTGTTTAAAATTAGGTTCTTTTTGAAAGAGAGCTAATCATATCGCCCCTTTCAGCCGATACGTAAGAATTGACACGTTGAGGAGGATCGCTTGGCCGATTGTAGCTTCTACGCTGTTTATATGAATGATGAAGTTCATTACTATTCAGCGTTTGATATTGTTTGCTTAATCGAATTAGGAGTTCTGGGAACTCTTGATTACTGCTTTTGTTTTCAAAAGAATAAGTGGCAAAAAATCGATAGCGATCCCTATATCATCAATGGGCTCAATCCTAAGTTCTATAGCATTAAAGAGAGCAAGCTTAAGGATTCCCTTGCTGGGCCCCCAAAAGTCATTCCTGATGATCCCCATGGGAAGGTTGTCTATTCACTAGTCGATAAATTCTTAAAGTACCATAGTGATATCCCAAGTGAAGAAGGTGGCGAGTCGGAACTTCATCATATGAAGAAAATGGTGGATAAGTTGCAAGGAGAGATAAAAAACTTTAAGCAACGGGAAGCTCAAAGCAAGAAGTATATTCACCACCTCCTTAACGAAAAAGCAAAACCCAATGAGCAAGGCATCTATGGCTGGGAAGAACTTATTGGTGAAGTTTTTGAAATTATCGATACACCGGAGTGGTATTTGAAGCGTGAGGGTAAGGCCCTTGGTCCATACACCTTCTCCTATCTCTACGGGCTTTATAAGAATGAAGATATTGGTCGCAAGGCCCTCATTAAGAAAGAAGGTGATCGTGTCTTCAATCGTATTGGTGAAGTTTACGAATTCAATACCAAAGTCTTTACTCGAGTAGAAAAAATTGATGGTGAAACTCTAAGCCGCTACTTTGTGCGAAGAGCAGATTTCAGAATTCCTTTTTATGAGGTGGTCGAGATTTCTTTTGGTGATCACAAATGGAAAGGACATTGTACCAACCTCTCTATTGGCGGTGGCTTCATTGAGTTTGGAAGTTTACCCAAAGAGCTTGCGATGAATGCAGTGGTGCGCTTTAAGCTCAATTCAAATACCCTTAATCAAACCATTGAGGCCCAGGCCATTATCAAAAATATTCAATCAGAGCGTTCTGCTGGAGTTGGTTGCGCTTTCTTAGATCTCAGTCCCGAAGACAAAAAGACCATCGCCGACTATGTGGAAAGCTTCTTGGCCCAAGAAGAAAGTAAGGCCTCTTAGATCAACTTTTTATCTTGCTGTGCGTTAATTTGTTGCAAATTTTTATTAGATAACCCGAGCCCTCGTATATAATACCTTGCGAAACAATGCCCTTTTTGCCATGATGAGGAAAAAAATAGGGAGGGTTAACTCATGTTTCCTCATGAAGCTCAAGAAATGATGGCCAAAATTCTTTTTCTCGTTTTCGCAACGGTTATCCTTTGTTTTTCTCGAGTTAACGCGGCCGAATCAAATCTTCCTCTCAGCACTTCTCAGCGCGTTACTTCCTCTACTCTTTAATCGTCTTTTTATTTTCAATAGATTCTCACTGCATCAATTAGACAATCTAATAACCTTTATTAGTACTCAGTTATAGACAGAATCCAATTTTCATCGTTACAATAATTGAGCTTTATTTATATTTAGTTAAAAAACAAATCATAACTTAATCATAAAAAGTGAAAACTCATCCATCGAAGGAGAATGACATGACAACAACGAACGAGCGTTTTGATGCAAGGAACCTAGCAGTTCAACGTCCAGAGAGAAACATTTATTTACAAAAATATACTGATGGCCGCCCTCTAAGAATTAGCGAGTATTACGGCAAGAATATCTTCGACTTTAGAACGGCCAAAGAGATTCCTAGTTCTGTAAGAAAGGAGTTAATTTCAATCGCAAATACAAAGAAGCCACTCACCAAAGATCTCGCCGATGTTGTCGCCAAGGCCGCTCTTGAGTGGGCCCTTTCTCGTGGTGCTACACACTATTGCCACTGGTTTCAACCTCTAACAGGTAACACTGCTGAAAAGCACGATAGTTTTCTTGATATTGAAGATGGTCAGGCCATTGAAAATCTCTCTGCTGGTCAGTTGATGCAAGGTGAGCCCGATGCTTCTTCCTTTCCTAATGGTGGATCACGTTCGACTTTTGAAGCTCGCGGTTATACCTCATGGGATTTAACTTCTCCAATGTTCCTCGTTAATGGGGCCAACGGAAAAACACTTTGTATCCCTACGGCCTTTATTTCTTACACAGGGCAAGCCCTCGATATTAAAACTCCTCTTCTAAGATCAGAAGTGGCCCTTTCCAATGCGGCCACAAGATTTTTAAAATCCATTGGTCAAGAAAGTATTCATGTTCAATCCAACTGTGGATCAGAGCAAGAATACTTCCTCGTGGATCGCGCTTTCTACTTTGCTCGTCCCGACCTCGTAATGACAGGGCGTACTCTTTTTGGATCACTCTCTGCCAAGAACCAACAATTAGATGACCACTACTTCGGTGATATTTCTGAACGTGTTGTATCTTTCATGCAAGAACTCGACTATGAACTTCATAAGCTAGGTGTTCCTGCTAAAACACGCCACAACGAAGTGGCCCCAGGACAATATGAAATTGCTCCTATCTTTGATCGTACCAACGTTGCGGCCGACCTCAACCAAATCCTCATGTCGACACTTTCAAGAGTTGCAACCAAGCACCACTTTGAAGTTCTTCTTCATGAAAAACCTTTTGCAGGAATCAACGGTTCAGGAAAACACCTCAACTGGTCACTCTCTACCATTGAAGGAGATAACCTTCTCAACCCAGGCGACAAACCAGAAGAAAACCACAGGTTCCTAACTGTTTGTTCTGCCGTTATCGAAGCTGTCTATCGTCATGGTGGCATGATTCGCGCCGCGATTGCCTCCGCCGGAAATGACCACAGACTAGGGGCCAACGAAGCTCCTCCATCCATTATCTCTGCTTATCTTGGCGATACTCTCGGAAATGTATTCACTGCAATAAAAGATGGTAAATCGTTTACTTCAAATGGTGATAAAACCATGGATCTTATGGCCACTCAGCTTGCCAACCTTTCCAAAGATAATACAGACCGAAACAGAACTTCACCTTTTGCCTTCACCGGTAATAAATTTGAGCTTCGTGCCTGTGGTTCGGAAATGGCCATCGGTCTTCCTCTATCTATCCTCAACGGTGCCGTAGCTGAAGTCCTCCAAGAAACCGCTGAAAAAATAGAAAAGCTTGTTGCTGCCGGAAAATCCACAGAAGTGGCCATGCAAGAAGTTACCAAAGAATGGATCTCCCATGCTTACCCCGTAATCTTCAACGGCGACGGCTACTCCGACGAATGGGTTGTCGAAGCAGAAAAAAGAGGCCTTCTCAACCTCAAAACAACTGCCGATGCACTTCCACTTTTTGGTGACAAAAAAGCAACCAGCTTCCTCACCGAACAAAAAATCTACACTCAAGATGAACTCGATACTCGCCACCACGTTCTCATCGAAAGATACAACGTAATTCGCGAAATCGAATTCAGAACATTAATCGGAATGGTAAACCAAAATGTTATCCCCGCCGTTCTTCAATACAAGAAAGAACTCGGTGACGTCATCAAACTTCAAAAAGAACTCTCAATCGAATCAAGCGTAGAAAAATCAATCTACAAGAAAGTCAACTACGCCACAGAAACCCTCTTCACCAGAGTCGAAAATCTCGTCAATGGTGTAAATGAGCTTCCTGAAGATGATGCTAAAAGAAGTCATGCCATTGCGGATACTCTTATGCCTCTTTCTGTTGAGATTGCGGATCTTTGTAATGAGATTGAGGAGATTGTTCCGGATAACCTCTGGACCCTCCCCAAATACTACGACATGCTCTTTATGAGATAAATAGCACCCACTCTGCGGCGTCAGGGCCCAGCGAGATTTGGTCACGTACTTGTTGTACGCTCCCGGCATCTCTCTGCGCCCTTCCTTGCATCTCGGGTACTCTTTACCTCATAAAGTATATTGAGATAAATAGCACCCAATCTGCGGCGTCAGGGCCCAGCGAGATTTGGTCACGTACTGATTGTACGCTCCCGGCATCTCTCTGCGCCCTTCCTTGCATCTCGGGCACTCTTTACCTCATAAATCGAATTATAAAGCGTTTCATAAAGTATGTTGAAAACGAAAGCTTCAGTGTTTGGGAATAAAGAGCACTGTGTTTCTAGGAGACAGCTCTGCCTTAAAGACTTGGTAGAGTTGGGCGTGGTGGCCCTTTTCTACTTGGGCCAAGGCGCGATTAATCAGAATGAATTTTTCAATGATTCTGCCAAAGCGCCAACGGATTAGATTGGCGTGGAAGATATCGATTAACTTCTTTTGGGTTTCTTCTTTGTTGTAGAAGCGATCCAATTGCTCTTGATTGGCCATGCCCGATAAGTTGAATTTTTCAAGCTTTCCTTGGGCATAGTTACCAAAGCTTCCATAGTAATCACGGGCCTTGGCACTTCCCACTGTAATAAAAGTATTATCCTTAGTATTTTCACTCATCCAAAGGTGAAGGGCCGATCGATAGAGTTTCACACGTTTTTTGAGTTCATAATCTTTAAGTGAAATTTTAGTGTGACCACGCGTAGCCAGAGTGAGAGCATACTTGGTGATATCGAGGGGAGTTTCCCTTTGGGAGAACTGGCTTAAATTTACTTCTTGTTCAGAGTCGAGTTTTTGATAGCAGCAACCAAAATTATAGAGGCTTTGATGGGGATGGTACGTTTGCAGATGCTCCAAGGCCAGTGGTCCACAAGTGTGGAGACCTAAAGTTACCTGGGCCTCATCAAAGAGCTGTGCATCCAATTGGGGACTTTCACTTTGGGGTCCGAAAGTATGGTTTAAAAATTTTAGGCTTCCCGCATCTTTGGGGTGGGGGTAGCGCTCGAGCCTTTCTTTTCCCATGCACTGAAGTTCGGCGTTGGTGTCGAGGGTAGTGACATGGTGGCCATGGTATAAGGCCAATATTCGACCCAGGTGCCCTTTGCCTCCGCCGATATCAATCATTTTTAGGGATTGCCCGATCTCTTGTGTTTGCTCTAAGAGAGAAGCGAGTTGGGTGATTTCATGCTGCTTCTTTTCCGAGACATAGTTAAGTGCCCAAGAGGGGTAGTCCTCTGGAGAATGGGCCACGGGATCAAAGTTCCAGCTGGGGATATCTTCAAGTTCAGTAAGGGTGCTAAAGAGCTGGCCTAAGGGCGTGCCTTGAATGACCTCTGGGATTTGGCCCATTTCCACTTGCCACTGCTGTTCAAAACTGAGCTTTCCCATCGCATCAATCCATGCCTGGGGATAAGATTCCATGGTTTCGGGGTAGTGGTTGAGAACTTCATCGCTCCAAATTCCCTTAAGAGGGGATAAAAAGGCATAGATTTTCTGCAGTTCTAATTGATAGAACTTGGCCGTGTGCTCTAATGTGGGATAAACTTGGTCTGTTTTCACTTTTTTGTTTTACTTGGTTTAATTATACTGAATTGAGAGTTGAGTCTATGAATTTATCGGATAAAAAAGTTGCTGTCTTTGGCCCTGGGGTAAGTGGTAAGGCCGCAGCTGAGTTCTTGCAAGGCCAGAATCCTAAAGAAGTTTTGATTATTGGCCATGCTGATCCTGCCCGCTGGGGCCTAAGAGAAGAATTTACTCGCGCTCCCTACCGGACCTTGCTTCAAGATAGTGACACTTGTTCCGATGAGCTGGCCTCCTGTGATTTAATTCTACTTTCTCCAGGTATTCCTCGTGAGCACCCGGTTCTTGCAAAGGCACTCTCTGAAGGTGTGAAAATTTGGTGCGAAGTGGAGTTGGCCTATCAGCACAACCGAGAGCTTCCCATCATTGCCGTAACGGGAACCAATGGGAAGACCACTACCGTAACCCTCTTGGGTGAATTATTCGCGGCCTTTGGATTAAAAACATTTGTCGGTGGAAATATTGGTCTGCCCTTTGTTGAAGTGGCCAAGGCAAAGTATGATATTGCCGTTTTAGAGTTATCCAGTTTTCAACTGGAGTCCCTTGAAGAGTTTCATGCGGGCACTACGGCCATTTTAAATGTCTTTCCCAATCATGGTGAGCGCTATGATGATCACGAAGATTATCGCTTGGCCAAATGGAATATCATTCAACATCAAACAGAGGATGAATACTTCTTTACAGGTGTGGGAGTAGGAGAGGACGAGCGCCCATTGGGCCATCCTCTGCGCATTGTGATTCCTAAAAATTTTGAAGAACAATTATTGAATGAAGTATCAGGTTTTGATTTCTCAAAGCTTAAAGTGGTTGGACTTCATAACCGCAAGAATATTTGGTTTGCTTGGAAACTCTTTTCCACCGCCCTTAAGAAAGAAGATCCAGATAAGGTTTCACGTGTTTTTAAAGAGGGCGCTTATAACTTTGGTGGAGTAGAGCATCGAGTAGAGGCCGTAGGTTCTTGGAATAATTTTGAAGTCTTCAATGATGCCAAGAGTACCAATTGGGAGGCCACAATGACTGCGCTTCAGGCGGTCGATGAGTTGGAACTTCCTATTACTTTGGTGATGGGCGGACAATTGCGCGGTAATAATGATCTGCCTAAAAGTGACGAGCTTCGTGAGATTAAGGCCAAAGTTCAGCAATGCTTAGTGATTGGAGAGTCGGGCAAGAAGCTTTCTGAATTTGATGAATTTTTTAAAGAGGTAGAAACTCTGGAAGGGCTGAAAAAATATCTTGAAGATAAGAGGGGCGATGATAAGTCGATTCTTTTATTTTCACCGGGCTTTCCAAGCTTTGATCAATTTTCCAATTATGCGCAAAGGGGAAGAGAGTTTAAAAAATTATTTAGTGACGCTTAGATCGTAGAGTTTTGGGGCATAGTGTTCTTTAGAGTAGCGGGGCTTCGATGGCCCAAAGTATTTCTACTTTCACGAAAGGGATCGGCGACAGCAATTTTCAAAAGGAATAATCCCAAGAAGAGTACAACGAGTTGCTTGACTGATATTTTCATTGGCCTGCCCTTTCCTTCAAATTTATAAAGCTATCGAAAAAAGATATAGAACTTAATTTGTCATATAATCGACTTAAATAGCTAAAAACTTGAGGAAATATACGTTAAATCATATATTTATTTGACCTCCAAAAAACTAAAGTTTTACAACTATCCGAAATTAAAGAGGAATTATGGACTCCACAGAACCAAGAAATAACTTAATTAAAATCCAAAGCTACCTAAGTGAGCAGAACATCGACTTCCTCTACCTCTCAAGTTTTGACCACTTTTTGAGCGAATACGTTCCACTGGAAGATTCCTTTCGATTATTTATGACCAACTTCACAGGCTCAGTGGCCGAAGGGCTTATCCCCAAAGAGGGAAAAATTAAACTCTATGTGGATGGACGCTATCATGAACAGGCCGATAGCGAATGCCATGAAGATGTAACCGAAGTGGTGAAAGTTCCCTTTGGCATAAGTCTATTTGAGGCCATGAAAGAAGACCTCTTAGGGGAATATACTCTCGGCGTTTTTCCCAAGCGTACACCTCAAGGGTTACGTGAAAACCTCCCACATTTATCTTTTAAAGAAGTTGCAGAAGATAGACTCTTTGCTGACGTTGGTTTCACTCCCAAACTATTCACTGGGCCTCTGTGGGAAGTGCCTCTCGAGTTTACAGGAAGAACGATTCAGCAAAGGGCCAAGGAGTTCTTAAAAGAAGGGGAGTACGCCTTCATTAATGCTCTTGATACTCTGGCCTGGTTTTCAAACCTCAGGGCAAGCCACCTGCCTTTTCAAGGAACCTTTAGAGGTCTAGGTTTGGTCACCACTGATAAGCTCCTGCTCTTTGTGGAAGAAGAAGTGATGCCCTATGTGGAGGGTTTTGCCACGCAAGAAAGAGAAGTGCATCTCGTGACCGAGATGAAGAATATTTTAAGTGCCCTTGCTCAACCTAAGTCTGTTTATTGGGATGCAGGCGCATGCAATATTGGTAACTACAATCTTTTGAGAGAGGTTTTTGGAGAGGCGCTCGTTGCCGATACTGTTGGCTTTCATACCCGCTGGCAGGCGATAAAGAATGAACAAGAGGTGAAGGCCTTTAGAGAGAGTTTTGAAAAATCGGATCAGGCCATCTACGATTCTCTCGTGTGGTTAATTGAACAAACCCGTGCTGGAAAAGAAATCACTGAGCTTAGCTTTAGAGATAAGTCCAATGAGATTTACCAATCCTATGGGGCCAAAACCCAGAGTTTTAAAACCATTGCTGGCTTTGGGGCCAATGGAAGTATCATTCATTACAGTAACCCCAGTGCCGATAAAGTTTACCGGTCCGGAGAAAATGTTTTGATGGACTCCGGTGCGATTTACCTTGAGGGGATGGCCACAGACTGCACGCGAACCATTGTGCCCGCTGGTCAACCTGATCCCGAGCAAATTAAAAATTATACTTTAGTGTTGAAAGGACTTCTTAAACTGATGATGGCCAAGTTTGATGTGGGCACGAAAGGACAAGTT
>JBFHGF010000044.1:0-12958 GCA_041583335.1 Bacteriovoracaceae bacterium | reverse complement strand
ACGCTGTACCATCTCGAAGTCCATCAAGATGCCTATACTTTTTCTAAATGCAAAAAAACCCCAAAGGAATGCTATGAGTGTATTTATCAACAGAACCATTAACTTAAAGAAGATCAAGGCCATCGGCCTGGACATGGACTACACCATTGTTCGCTACAATGCTGAAGCCTTTGAAGAACTAACCCATAAAGAAGTGATCACTAAATTAGTTGAGCTTAAGGGTTACCCCAAAGAAGTTAAGGACCTTAAATTTGATTTTGAACGCTCGATTCAAGGACTCGTGATCGATAAGAAGCGAGGTCATCTCTTAAAGATCAGTCGCTATGGAAAAGTAAAAGAGGCCTATCATGGACTAGAGCCTCTGGATTTTAAAACCCAGCAAGATATTTATAGTAACCGAATCATCGATTTGGCCTTGCACCAATTTCAATCTCTCGATACCAGCTTTTCCATTTCAAATGGTGTGCTCTACTCTCAGTTGGTTCAAATGAAATCGGAAGGTCACAATATTCCCGACTTCTATAACCTGGCCGATGATATCAAAGAAATTCTCGACATCTGCCATGCCGATGGAACGATCAAAGATCAAGTGCGTGACGACTTACCTCGTTTTATTGTGAAAGATAAAGACGTGGTAAAACTACTAGAGCGCTACAAAGATTACGGTAAGAAAGTCATGGTGATCACAAACTCGGATTACGAATACACCAAACTTCTTTTGGACTATGCCATTAACCCTTTTCTTGAAAACCATAACGACTGGAGTGAGCTCTTTGATATCACCATCACTTTAGCGCGCAAGCCCTCTTTCTTTACCCATGAAGCGAGCTTCCTTAAAATTGATCTTGAGAGCGGATTGATGAGCAATCACTTTGGAAAAGTTGAAAGTGGTGTCTATCAAGGCGGATCGGCCGGTAAGTTACAAAAAGACCTTGGACTTGATGGTGATGAAATTTTATACCTTGGAGATCATATTTACGGGGACGTGGTATCCATTAAAAAGACCTTCAACTGGAGAACGGCCCTCATTCTTGAGCCTTTAAAAGATGAAATTGAATCCATTCAAAAGTCTTCTACCGTTCAGAAAAAAATTGATCTTCTTATGAAAGAGAAGCAAGACCTTGAATATAAAATCAATGATATTGAAATGAAGAAATTTGAGGCAAGAAAAACTAAAGATTCAAATGACCAAGTGAAGTCCTACAAAGACGAGTTGAATAAAGTCTATGCTCATATCGAAAGAATTAACTCGGAAATCTCAGACCTTATTACTGAATACCGCGATCACTTCAATCCCTATTGGGGCGAGCTGATGCGTGCGGGTCAAGAAGAATCGCGCATGGCCGACCAAGTGGAGAAATATGCTTGTCTTTATATGACCAAAGTTTCTGATTTGGTGGCCCATAGTCCTCGAACTTACTTCAGACCTGAAAAAAGAGTTCTACCCCATGAGGTGGAGAACCTTTAAAAGGAATTGAGAGTAAATCGTTGCGGCCGCATCTCCATAGCCACCGGCCATCACCCATGCTTGGGGAATGCCGCCGTCACGGGCCCATTTATAGATAAGCATATCGCGGGCCAAAAGCTGCTCTTTAGTAAGTTTTAGCCCTTCACTGGATTTTAATTCATCCAATTCAAAGGGATCGGCTCCGTCCACGACAAAGATCAGATCCCACTTTTGCTCATCGAGAAAGTAGAGTTGATTTTGTAAACGAGTAAGGTATTGATTCTCTTCTCCCTTTTTAAAGGGAATATCAAAATCAGAAGGAGTGATGGGAAGTTCACTATTGATGGGCCAGCCTTCGGCCATATGTAAACTTACCGTGGTAATCGAAGAGTCGCCGTAGGTTATCTCGGCCGTGCCATCTCCCATATGGGCATCCACATCGAGGACCAAAACCTTATCAATTCTGCGCTCGATCTGTGCCTTGCGAATGGCAATAACAATATCACTTAAGGGACAAAAGCCAGCACCAGTATTACTGCGAGCATGGTGCATGCCTCCCCCTAAGTAGAAGCAAAATCCGTGATCCAAGGCCTGTTCAACCGTGAAGCATGTAGCGGCCACCTGGCGTAAAATACTTTCTCGCAACTGAGTAATCGGTGCCTGTGCCTTTTCACGATTATAGCGAGAGGGATCATTACAATCGTAGGCCATTAACATTTGCTCTGGAAACTTTTCGTCATCAAACCACTCATCGAGAAATTCCGATACATGGGCCAGCTCAAGGTCTTTGCGATCAACCTTAGGAAGCACTGAGAGCTCAAGCGGGCGAAGCACAGGAAAATCTTCCTTCAATCGATTAAAAACTTTTTCCGAGCGATCATCGCACAGAGGCAGTTCAATGCCGTAACGCTTGAGTTCGGTCGCCAATTGAGGATGATATATGATCGACATGAAAAAAGGCCCTCTGTGCTTTCTTATTGAGTTTGGGCCATATTTCTATGATAAATCACCTAAGTAGTCAAAAATATTAAGGGCCAATATAAGCTCTTAGGTTTTCAATTTTACAAGTGAGCTTCCCCTTGGGCCTTTTTTCGTTTATTAATAACACCTTACAGATTTTCGCACCTAAGGATTCCTATGAAGAGACTTCTTTGGCTTCGCCATGAAACCAAACCTTTTGAAAAACGAGTGGCCTTGACTCCTGATCAAGTGGCCGTTCTTTTAAATAAGGGACACGACATTGTTGTGGAGAGAAGTCCCAATCGAATTTTTAGTGATGCCGAATACGAAAGAACGGGTTGCCGAATGATGGAACCCAATAGTTGGATTGATCTTGCTCCGAAAGAGGCCACTATTTTTGGCCTTAAAGAATTAGAAGAAAAAGACTTCCCTCTCATTCATCGTCATATCCACTTTGCCCATGTTTTCAAAAATCAAAATGGTGCCTATGATTTTTTTCAAAGGATGAACAAAGGTGGAGGTATGCTCTTTGACCTTGAGTACCTCATCGATAAAGATAAGAAGCGAATTGCGGCCTTTGGAGAATGGGCCGGTTTTACCGGTGCGGCCCTAGGTCTCGACTTATGGATGGCCCAACAAAAAGGTTTCAACTACAATGAGATCGGTACGGTTAAGCCGTGGGAAGACTCGCACCAATTAGTTGGCCAATTGCAAGACAAGTATGTTGAGTTTGAAGAACGTGCCCCAAAAGTTTTAATCATTGGAGCCTTTGGAAGAAGTGGTCGTGGTGCTTCCCAATTCTTTAAGCGCATGGGTATTCCAACCACTAAGTGGGGCTCTAAAGACACCAAGGCGAGAACCGAAATTTCGGAAATCCTCGACTACGACATTCTTGTCAACTGTGCCCTAATGACCAAGAAGGTAGGATCATGGCTAACTCTTGAAATGATTCAACAACGTGATGATGTTAAGTTGAGCGTTCTCTCTGATGTCAGCTGTGATCCAACAGGCCCCTGCAACCCTCTACCGATCTATTCTCGTGCGACAACGATGGATGCTCCCGCACTTTATATTGAAAAGAAAGGTGCTCCCTTGGCCGTGACTTCTATTGATCATCTCCCCTCACTTCTTCCGCGCGAAAGTAGTGAAGACTACGCTGAACAACTCTTTCCCTATATTCTTAAATATATGGAAGGAAAAATTGAGGGGACAGTTTGGGATCGTGCTCTAACGACCTTTTACAAGAACTTCTATCATCACTTAGATAATGACTCTTTAATAGATGAGAATTCTTTGATTAACGAGACAATATAAGGCAAGTGCTCTAAGTTTTGATGCTTTTCGTAGCCAAGCTTTAGGATGCGACACTTTTCTAAAACCATTTCCACTAAGGCCCGTGCTTCGTTGGCCTTTAAGTTGTAGTCAGTATTGTGATAGATATCTTCCATGGCACGAACTCGCCAATAATCCATGGCCTTGTACTTATTTGAAAGTTGATCTTCGTGGCCACCATACTTATTCAAAATAGGCTCACTAACAAATCCTACTTCATATTTCTGGGTAACTCGTAGCCACAACTCATAGTCTTCACAGACAATATAATCCTCACGAAATCCCCCCATCTCTTCATAGAGGGAGCGCTTCATTAAGGCCGCTGAAGGAGAAATCAAACACAGAGCGAGACAGCGTTCAAAAATATGACCGCCCTCCTTCTTATGTTTAAATTTAGGATTCACTCGCTTGCCGTTTCTGATCCAAATCTCTTCTCCATGAATCAGAGTGAGAGAAGGATTCTTTTGGGAGA
This sequence comes from Bacteriovoracaceae bacterium, assembly GCA_041583335.1. Taxonomy (GTDB): domain Bacteria; phylum Bdellovibrionota; class Bacteriovoracia; order Bacteriovoracales; family Bacteriovoracaceae. Next base: position 8,747 of record JBFHGF010000044.1, on the reverse strand, counting down.
GCTTAAGTTGTGCCTCAAGCTTATGAGGCAACCACTCATCATCACTATCTAAAAGAGCAATCCATTCTCCACGGGAGTGAGAAAATCCCAAATTACGGGCAGCGCTGACACCATGGTTTTCACTGCTTATAACTTTTAAGCGCGGATCGCTAATCTTTTCAAGGGTGCTTAAAGTATCATCTGTTGAACCATCATCAACAACAATGCACTCCAAATGCTCATGGCCTTGTCCAAGAACCGAGCGCACAGCGCGATCAATGACATGGCCACGATTGAATGTGGGAATGATTACCGTTACGAGCGGCATAGCAGATTAATTCTCTCTACAACTTCATTTAGCTCGAAAGGACTTGCTTTAATGGACAGCACTTTTTCCCAGTCTTTAAGAGACTTGGCCCCCATCAAAGTGGTCGAATGCCAGTCATGACTAAAGAGATAGCGCAAAGCGAGCTCTGTCAGGTCCATCTCTAACTCGTCTCCAAGAGACTTTAGCTTTTCGACCTTATCACATTTTTCAAGAACAACTTTCTGCTGCCACCAAGGGGCACTCTTGCGACAATCGTCTTGATCGTAATCTTTGGCCTGTTCCCTTTTCTTTGTCACACGACCCGTGAGGATTCCTTTATCAAAGGTCCCCCACCCCATAAAAGAGAGGTTATTCTCCTTAAGAGTTTGAATCATATCTTCATTGGGTGCGTGAAAAATATTGTGTTCCGATTGCACCACCTCGACTTTATCCACTTCAGATGCGGCCTTGAAATCTTCAGGATAGGTATTACAAAGGCCAATATGTTTGATCTTTCCTTGTAACTTGGCCTTAGAGAGAACCTCCATGGGGTAGCGAATATCAACTTTACTGTCAGGCCAGTGGATCATATAGAGGTCAATATAATCCGACTGTAGGCGACGCAGAGAATCCTCTAACATCTGCTGGGTGATCTTCGCATCATTGGTCATATCCACACGTTTATTGTCGTGCCAATAGACACCACTTTTAGAGATGATCTTCACTTGATCGCGATTCTTTTTGAAGTACTCACCCAAAACTTCTTCACTATGTCCAAAACCATAAATGGGGGCCGTATCAAAGATGCGAACTCCGTGATCATAGGCAAATTCGAGTAAGGCCTCAGGAGTATCAACCGTTTTTCCAAAGCCATAGCCGCCGCCTTCGGCACTGATGGCCGCACCACCAAAGGCAAAGGGAGAATTTGACCAAGTCGATAACAAGTGCTGTGTCATAGTATAGTCCTTAATTAATTAACGCATATTGTTGACGATAGATAACCTCCAAACTATACTTGCCCAAAATGAATTTGACCAACTCTTCAAACGAAAACCATTCCCTCCTGCTGACCTTCGCCCACCGTGGGGAAGCTCGTGCCTTTTTACAAGAATTTAAGGGACAACAGGTCTTTCCAGATTTCTATCAGCTCAACACCCCCTATGAAGGCCTTAGTGTTTATTTATTACTTACCGGTGAAGGGTTTAATGACTCTATGGCCACTCTCTCTTTTGCCCTAGGCCGCTATCCAGAGATTAGTGAAGTCATCAATTATGGAGTCTGCGGGTTACTACGTCGTGACTGCGGGTTAGAAGTTAATGATTTGGTGGAAGTCTCCACGGTCTATGCCGATGCCCCCTATGGCGAAGATAAGGCAATGGCCTTTAAAAGCTTTACCCTGAAAAGGGAGCGCGTACCTAATCGAGATTTGGTGAGTACTCACGAGAGGGTATTGAGTCGAGAGAAGGCCGACTACCTCGATAACTTTGCTCCATTGGTTGATCGAGAACTGTGGGCCCAGGCCTATTGCGCTCAAAAACTCGGAGTGAAGCTTTCAAGCTTTAAAGTCATCTCTGATTATGCAGATGGAGAAATTTGTCAGCAAGTGAAAGAAGAAGCCGCTCTTTGGAGTGACCAAATGTTACGCCATTTCAGAGAAAGCTGTGACTCCCCAAACTTAGAATATGGACAGAGCTCACCAAGTTATTTGGAAGTCTTTCTTGAAGGTTCAAAAGACTTTCATATCACCCTTTCCCAAGAACGTGCCCTGGAGCGCATTCTTCAGGCCCATCATATAAAAGGTAATGACTTCTCTGAGCTCAAAGAAAAGATGAATTACCAAGAGTTGTTGTCGGAGAAGAAACGTCCCAAAGATAAAACAAAGGACTTAATTCTTCATCTTACCAATGCCCTCAACCCTTTGGAAGCCAAGCTCAGACGTCAACTGGGGACTCTCACTTATGGTCTTGAAAAGCTAGGGGCTCAAGTTAAACACGATCAAGACTTAGATAAAGAAAAACTACACCTCTCTATTACATTACAAGGCCAAGAAGACTTCCATCGCTTGGCCCAAGCGCTAGAGAATTTTCCCTATGAGAACTGGAGCAAAGTTCTACGAGGTGAAGATGTTTAGCCGTATCCTTATTGAAAATGATGTGCGCGACTATCCCGTTACCCAAACTATTTTAGAGCGCTTCCCCCAGGTTGCCACCAAGGCCATTGATAAAGTCGATGATATTTTTGGGCGAGTAAAAAAACCTTATCTGCAAAAGCGTGATAACCTTCAGCTCTTTTTGGGAAAGAAGCGAGGAACAAAGATAAAACTCGCCCCCGATGCCTATGGACTGGCCGGAGAACCCCACTATTACTTCATTCACGCCTATAACTGTATCTATGAGTGTGAGTACTGCTATTTACAGGGGCATTTTCAATCTCCCGACATTGTTCTCTTTTTAAACCATGATGAAATTGGTGAGGAAATTGAAAAGACCATCAACAAAAATGGCAAAAATCCTATTTGGTTTCATGCAGGTGAGTTCTCAGACTCCTTGGCCCTCACTCACCTAACTGGAGAGCTTCCTTTCTACTTTGAACTTTTCAAAAAATATCCCCAGGCCAAACTCGAATTGCGAACCAAGTCGGCCAATACCAGAGAACTAGAGAAGCTTGACCCCCTTCCCAATGTGATCACAAGCTTTTCCCTATCTCCCGCCCATCGCATTAGGAGCACGGACTTAAAAACTCCTCCACTCAAGGGAAGATTGGCGGCCATGAAGAGGTTGGCCGATCGAGGGCATGCTCTTGGCATTCATTTTGATCCCGTTATTCATGAGGATAATTTTGAAAGTTGTTATCGTGAATTGATTCAAGAAATTTGTGAAACTCTCCCCCTTGATTCCATTCAATATATCTCCATTGGAGTGGTTCGCTTCACCAGTAATGTCTTTCATCAGGTCAAAAAGAATTATCCAGAGTCTGAACTTTTAGCGGCAGAATTCACTTCTAGTTTTGATGGAAAAATACGCTATCCACGTCCCTTTCGCCTTTGGATTTTAGGAAAAATAAAAGACCTGTGCCTGCAACAAGGGATTGACGAAGAAAAAATTTATCTATGTATGGAGTAATCTAAAAACTTAAACCAACAAATCCACCATATTGAATTTGAGACGTTGAAGTATCCCCCTCCATGGTTGAATCCTGATAATAGAGCTTAACCCAGAGGTTGGATTTTAAATATTGTTTAAAATTGAGGTTCCACTTTGTAGAAGTGATATCTTCTTTCTTAGAGCCATCATCAAGGGACTTTGTTCCAAGAGGTGAATAGCCCATGGACAAAGTGATATAACTTCCGTGACCCAAAATTGAAAAACGATAACTCAAGGAAGGCATTAGCCAAAAAACTTCCGATAAACTTACCTGTAAGTTCTGTTCAATGATTCGCAAAATATTAAAGCGATCACTATTAAAAGAAATAAAAGAAAATTGCTGCCAACCTACGGCCAGCCCATAACTGAAAGATGAATATTGGGGACGATAACTTACCCCGTACTCAAGGTTATGATTAATCGGAAATCCATAAATACGAGATGAGTTGGCCAATTGAAATTCATTCTTTCTCATGAATTTGTAATTAAAGTAACTGCTCCACTCTAGGGTATGAATAAAGTTGAGCCGTAGATCAAGGGTCGGTCCTCTATTTTCGGTTTTGATCGTTCCGCCGGCCGCAAGAGTTTCTTCGTTAAGGTAGTAGTGGTATCCAAGAGAAATATCGTAGATCGGATTATTTCGATACACATAAATATTTTCCCAAGCATCAATGGTACGCCAATCTTTAATTTGCGGATTCCAGTAGCGTAGTAATTTTTTAAAACGAGGAATATCTGAGGGCGCTTCAAGACTCATCACTGGAATCGAGTGTTGGATCATAAACTCAAGGGCCTCATCTTCTGTCACAAAGCGCTTATTGATCCAAACTCTGCGAAGACCATTGCTATCCCTCTTGGCCATGGCTTGAGTCACATTGAGTAAAAAGAGAACAGAAATAAACAATTTTAATATAGACTTCATGAACCCAGGCCCTATGCCTCCAAAAGGAGCTTATTTTCGAAAACTTAATTTTTCTCAACTTATTGAAATTATAACGCGATATGGTCCTAGTAGTAAAATAAGTGATGAAAATGCCGATACATTTTCGTTAAGTCCGTGGCCCGGACATATAAAGATAGGTAAACGTGAAAAAGCTCAGTCTAAGCCAAATTTTTAAACAAATAGTGTTAGCTCTAACACTCTCTGTTTTTTCATGTGTTGACCAAAATGCAAAGATAGCTGGAGATTTTGCCCTATCGGGATTTGACTTTGATGTCTACCCTCCAGTCGTCTCTCTTATCTCTGACCGCGCCCCTTATGTGAAATCAACGACGGTTTCGATCAACCTTGAGACAGGAGCGAATCTGAGCAACTGTGACTCTTTCGATCAGATTGCCATTACTGAGGCGCAAGACGAACCCCTAGATACTGACTTTAAATACTCGTGTACTACTGCGGGCAACCAAACCCTTAGCTACACTTTTCAAAATACGACCGAAGGCCCTCGTACTCTTTACTTTTGGTCAAAAGATAACCGCGCTGAAAAAATCTCTGTCAATTCTCAAGTTGATTTAATTCTTGATACCACTGCACCAACAGGGTCTATCTCTGCGGTTGAAGATTATATCCAAGGGGGAACCATTCACTCCCTTACGATGGTGGCCAATGACAATATTCAAATTGATTCCACTGAACTCACTATTGCCCATCACGCTTCAGGAAATTGGGAAGCTATCTCCTATCAAAGTGGCTTCTTTGCAGGAACAGATGTAACTTTTCCCTATGTGGACTCAAGCTCATCAAGTTTGCGCTACCTCATTACCGATGCGGCCGGAAATACTACTGAAGTTATTTCCAATGATTTTATTATCGACTCCTCGGCACCCACAATTGCTATCTCTGATCCAACTCTCTTCATTGCAGGAGGCTCAGTCTACGCTGTAGACTACACGGCCTTTGATTTAAATGGGCTTGATACTTTGTCCTTGAGTTACTCCAAAGATGATGGAGTCTCCTACACACCTATCGCTTCTAATCCTAGTCGTCCCTATAATTGGACTGTACCCATGGATGATACCAATGATGCAAAGTTTAGACTTGCAGCTTCAGACCTTTCTGGTAATGCCAACTATACCATCTCGACTAAGTTTACCATTGACTCCACTCCTCCTGCGATTTCACTACAAAGTCCGCCAACTTGGTTACTGGGAGGGAGTACTTATAATATTAACTACAGCGCCAGTGACCACAACGGGCTAAGTACGTTTATTCTTGAATATGCTGAAGATGGAACGAATTACACAACTTTAACTACAACCAATGCTCCTCCTTTTGTGTGGACTGTGCCCACTGTCGATATCTTGGTTGCAGCAACACTTAGGTTAACCGCAATCGATCCCGCGGGAAATCAATCCCAAACCACAACCTCACTCTTTGGAATTGATTCCACGGCCCCATCGGTTAGTTTAGATAATATGGCCGCTATCATTCGCGGTGGTATTTCTAATAATGTTGGCCTTTCTTCAAGTGACTCAGCTTCTGGAATTGCCACAGCGATCCTCTCTTATTCCAACGATAGTGGGGCGACTTATACAACGGTGGCCTCTTCTCCATCCACACCAACTTACTCATGGACCACTCCTGCAGTGGATCTTGAAACGGCCCGCCTTCGTTATGTGGTCACCGATGTAGTGGGAAATTCAACGACTGTGGAAAACTTAGTCTTTGAAATCGACTCCACCGCTCCGGCTTCAACTTTGGATAATCCTCCCTCTATTCTTAGAGGGGGCGATAGTCTCGCACTTAACTTTACGGCCACCGATAAAAATGGGATTGATACTCTTACTCTCGAGTATGCAGCTGATGGAACCAATTACTCTGTCGTTGTCTCTACACCAATCAGCCCCTATACTTGGTCTATCCCTCTGGATGATGTCGCTGCGGCCAATCTTCGTTTAGTCTCTACTGATCCCGTAGGTAACCAAACCATCATCACCACAACTTCTTTTGAAGTGGATTCGACCAAACCATCAGCGCCTACAATCTCACTGCAAACTCCTCAATATACAAATTCCACCGCCATTGCTTTTACCATGGCAACCTGTGATGAACATTTTGATGATGTCTTAATCAATACTGGAGCAACCCCAACTGATGGCGATAGCGCTTGGGTAGTATGTAACACCACTACCGGAGGAATCACTTATACCATCCCCTCTACCGAAGGACCTCATAACCTCAGCGCTTGGGTTCGTGATGATGCGGGAAATATCTCGGCCACTTCAACTGACTTTACCCTTTATTACGATGTCACTGCCCCAGTCCTCAGCGTTTCTAATCCTGGATTGCTAGCGGGAAATACCACCTACACAATAAACTGGACCCTAACTGAAACCTATATCGATAGTCCTCGCTTTTTTAACGTGGATTATTGGAATGGCTCGACTTGGGTTGATATTGAAGATCAAGTAGTAAGTGTAGGACCCCATACGGCCCAAGGTTTCAGTGCGAGCTGGACCACACCTGGCCTCAATCGTACCGATGTTAAACTACGTGTGCAAGTATCCGACTTGGCCGGAAATACAGCATCTGCCGAATCCACTGTTTTTGAAATTGATTCTATATTTCCTCCACTCACCATTGCTTCCCCAGCAGCAGATAGTTACCACAAAGCTTCTATTGTAATGACTGGAGACTGTGAGACAGGACTAAGCCTCTATTTTTCAGGGGCACTTCAAGAAGACTTCTCCATTACTTGTACTGGAGGCTCCTATTCTCAAACCTTGAATTTCTCTGATGGCGATGGATCAAAGCTTATCGTTGCTTCACAAACAGATGCCGCTGGAAATAACACTACGGTAAGTCGTAATTTTATTCGTGATGAAGTCGCTCCCGTTATCACTCTAACGTCGGGAACCAATCCAGACTTCACTAATCAAAATCAACCCAATACTTGGGGAGGAACCTGTGAAGGAACCTTCACCATCACGATAACAGGTGATCAGAATACAACTATTCCTTGTAACTCAGGGATCTGGTCTTGGACACCTTCATCTAAAACTTCAGACGGCGTTTACAATTACTCTCTGACTCAAACTGACTTTGCTGGTAATACTTCTAACCCGGCCTTATCCCTATCATGGGAACGAGATGCTACGCCCCCCGTTTTTAATATGCAGGCACCCGTCGTGATCGCCTCGGGCGGTAGTAAAACAGATACGAATAACCTAAGCCAAATTAATTTTTCAGGAACCTGTGAGGGAACTAACGTTATTAATATTACGGGAACTCAAGGAGCTGCCATTTCTTGCTCGGCCTCAAGCTGGACTTGGTCAACCAATACAGTAAGCACTGATGGCACGCGCAGCTACACCTTTACTCAGTTAGATTCGGCCGGAAATGCTGCGACTCTGAGCTATACTTGGGTTCGTGATACCACAGGGCCACAGCTCTTCATTACAGAATCCATGATTAAAAATAATTCGAATACGGCAACTTTCAGTGGAACATGTGAAGTGGGAATTGATGTGGTTGTATCAGGAACAGAATCAGCGACGGTAACCTGTCCATCGGGTACTTGGAGCTATACGACGAATGCACAAACGACAGATGCTTCACGCAACTATAACTTCAAGCAAACACTAACGGTAACACCATTTAATTCAACCACGGTGACAGGCACTTGGATTAGAGAAACCAATGCACCAACCTTTATGACCTATTCGACGACGGCATCTAGTCCATCGCGAAAACCTTTTATTCCCATTTCTTTGACGGCAACCAGTCAGAACGCCAATGTTTATATTGCCAAGATTTGCTTTCAGTCCAATAGCTCAACTCAACCTGCGGCCAGTGACAAATGTTGGCTTGAAGTAGACTCCCCTTCTGTAGGTCAACCTCTTGCCCAGTCTTTAACTCTTACCGACTTCAGTATCTTATTAGGCTGGGAGCCAATGGTTTATAACTCTTATGCTTTTGTAATGGATCAGGCGGGAAATATCTCGACCAACTCGGCCACTCTTGGAACAGATCGACTCCAAATTACTTACGATCCAGGTATTGCTCCTGAGCTCTCCGATGTGATTGCCTCTAATATTGGAACCTCTTCCATTCCTCCGACAAGAAATCAATCGGAAGTTCCTCCAGGCTCAGATGTTTTCATTCGCTGGAAACTTACAGATAACTTCCCCCTTCCAGCAGGGGCCATTAGCCTGTACTACACGACTGATGACATTACTTTCACGAGCATTACCGGAGCAGAGGCCCTTGATCAAGACACCGACTATGGCTGTGGAATTACCCTTGCTGCCAATGAAGGTTGCTTTAAGTGGGTTGGTGGCTCTCCCGTCTCCGTGGCCTATAAAATTCAAGTTTCGGT
>JBFHGF010000043.1:0-12971 GCA_041583335.1 Bacteriovoracaceae bacterium | reverse complement strand
TGGCCCATCCTGAAACACTCCCTCTTGCAAGACAAGTCCTATGTACTGCTAAAAAATCCCTATAAAGACTTAGATGTCTCAGCTTTAAAACCCTTCTTCGATCTACCTCACCTCTATGAATTGGAACAAAAGAGTGAAGACCCTGGAGACGATCAGGCCTACTTCCTCGATGGAGCATCCGCCTTGGCCCCCTATGCTCTTGATGTTCATCCGGGAGAGGATGTGCTCGATCTCTGCGCCGCCCCTGGCGGAAAATCTTTAATCCTTGCCTACGCCCTTCAGGGAAAAGGTTTGCTAACGGCCAATGATAAATCACCCAATCGCCGCGGCAGGCTTAAGCAAGTGCTGCGAAATTTTACTTGCGAAGAGTTCTACGAAAATCATATACGGGTCACCGGGCATGATGCTGGTGGCTGGTGCCTACATGAGCAAGAGGCCTACGATAAGATTCTTCTCGATGCTCCCTGCTCTTCAGAAAAGCACGTGCTTGAATCCCCCAAGCATCTCGATGAATGGAAGGTAAACCGCACCAAGCGCCTCTCCTCTCTGCAATGGACTATGCTGGCCTCGGCCTGGATTGTCCTACGTCCTGGTGGCCGTCTGGTCTATTCCACCTGCTCCATCTCTCCATTAGAAAACGACGAAGTGGTGGCCAAGCTTGTTAAGAAATATGGCGCACAGGTCAAAATCATTCCCCATCCCTTTAAAGTGGGATCAAACACTGAATATGGTACTTGGATTACTCCTGACGAACATGGTCATGGACCCTTTTTCCTCAGCATTCTAGAGAAGGTCTAAGGGACGTCCGTTCTTTTTAAATCGCCCGTTTGAAGCCCTATGCGATCTATTCTATAGTGTTCCATCACAATTATTTTAAAGAAGGTGAACGCTATGAAGTTGATGAACTACACCCTTGGTGAATGGTCTGAAGGTAAGAATACTCAAAAGGAACTTTTTAACTCCGTAACTGGAGACTTTATTGCTTCCGCCTCAACTGAGGGAATTAACTTTGAAGAAGTTCTCAACTTCGGAAGAACAGTTGGTGGGGCAAATCTGCGTAAGCTTACTTTTCATGAAAGAGCGCGTGCCCTTAAGGCCTTGGCCCTCTACTTACTGGAAAGAAAAGATCACTTCTATAAAATCAGCTACCAAACTGGGGCCACAAAAATTGATTCATGGATTGATATTGAAGGGGGAATCGGAAACCTCTTTGCCATGAGTTCCAAAGGCCGTCGCGAAATGCCCGATGACTTTGTCTATGCCGATGGCAAGCCCGAGATTCTCTCTAAAGAGGGAACCTTCATTGGCCATCACATCTATACGCCAAAGAAGGGAATAGCGGTTCATATCAACGCCTTTAACTTTCCTGTCTGGGGTATGTTAGAGAAAATCGCCGTCAACCTCTTGGCCGGGGTTCCTTGTATTGTTAAACCTGCAACCATTACTTCTTACTTGACAGAAGTTGTGGTTAAAGAAATTGCCGCTTCCAATATTTTACCTGAAGGTGCCTTACAGCTCGTATGTGGCAGCGCCCGTGAAATTCTAGACTTCACCAATTCTCAAGACGTCATAACGTTCACTGGATCGGCCAGCACAGGTAAAATGCTCAAGTCCCATAGAAATATTCTTGAGTACTCTATTCCCTTTAATATGGAAGCGGATAGTTTGAACTGTTCTATCTTGGGACCTGATGCTGTACCGGGCACGCCTGAGTTTGACCTCTTCGTTAAAGAAGTGGCCAAGGAAATGACCGTCAAAGCGGGACAAAAATGTACCGCCATCAGACGGGCCATTGTTCCCGACAACTTGATTGAACCTGTATCCAAGGCCATTAGTGAAAGGCTTGCTAAAACTGTTATCGGAGATCCTCAACAAGAAGGTGTTCGTATGGGCTCACTTGCTTCTCGGGAGCAGCTTGAAGAAGTGCAAAGTAAAATTGAAGCGCTCAAGAAATCAACGGAGATGCTCTACCACAATGCCAACCTTGAACTTAAAGGGGGAAGCAAAGACAAGGGCGCCTTTATCTCCCCTACTCTTCTTCTGTGTAAAGATGGATTGAAGAATCACGATGTCCACAATATCGAGGCCTTTGGCCCTGTCTCCACACTAATTCCTTACAAAACAACAGAGGAAGCGGCCACATTGGCCAACCTAGGTGAGGGCTCTCTCGTGGGCTCCATCGTCAGCTACGACTCATCCTTCATTGCCGAGATGACTTGTGAAATTGCATCTCATCACGGAAGGCTTTACTTCCTTGATAGGGAGTGCGCGAAAGAGGCCACGGGTCATGGTTCTCCACTTCCGCAACTCGTTCACGGAGGACCGGGACGTGCCGGTGGTGGAGAGGAAATGGGAGGTCTGCGTGGAGTCTTCCATTATATGCAAAGAACGGCCGTTCAAGGTCACCCCAGTGTGATCACTGACATCACCCATATCTATCAACCAGGGGCAAAGAAAACCGAAAGTGAGCACCATCCTTTCAAGTATCATTTTGAAGACCTCTTTGTGGGGCAGACATTAACGACCCACAAGCGAACGATTACCGAAGCTGATGTGGTGAATTTTGCTAATGTCTCTTGGGATCATTTCTATGCCCATACCGACGACACCAGTTTTGAAAATACCCTCTTTGAAAAACGCGTGGCCCACGGCTACTTCATTATCTCGGCCGCTGCTGGACTCTTTGTTCATCCGGCCAAAGGACCGGTACTTGCCAATTACGGTCTTGATGAACTGCGCTTTACTAAACCTATGTATGTTGGTGCTACCATGTATGTGAAGCTCACCTGTAAAGAGAAAATCATTCAAGAAGATCGCGAAGGCGAAGTACCTCGTGGCATCGTGAAGTGGAATGTAGAAGTTTATGATGAGACTAATGAACTCTCCGCACTGGCCACGATTCTCACCATGGTTGCAAAGAAAAATAAAGTATAAGAAAACTTATCAAGGGAAGATTTACGAGTATTTCTTCCCTTGGTTTCTCAAAATCAAAAAGCTCACTCCCCACACCAAGAAAGAGAAGATTACCCCTTGGGCAATAAAGTGAATTTCGTCCAAAGTATTGAGCAATTGAATGGCGCCTAAGGCAAGAAAACTCAATAGAGCATAGGTGAGCAATGAGCGATAAGGCACCATTGATGAAATGCGGAGTTTATCTTCAAGCGCCCCTTTAACAAAGCACAAACTTCTTGCCACTAACCTAAAGGATAAGCTCATCCCAATAAACCATCTTAGATCAATGGCCCCGTTTGTTAGAAAGAGCACTCCTAAAAGACACACACTGTAGAGTCCAAAGACAATCATATTGATTTTTAAAACATCATGGTTCTTCCCCGTAGATTTTTGGAGTAAGTCATTGGGAACCAAGTAGATCAAATAACTCAAGACATAGATACCAAAATACTGGGCAGCAAGGGCATAAGTTTTTCCAAATAAGAAGGTGATAATTTCAAACTGATAGAAATAAGAAAAAATACTGACCGGAATAATTAAAAGGGACAGGCGATCCATATACCATTGCAATACTTCTTCAACATTTTCCCTATTTTCTTGGCGCAAGAAAGAACTCAGTAAAGGTATGACCCTTTTTTGAAGTGCCCCCTCAAGAATCAATAAGGGCGGAAAGAAGAAACATCCCACAGAGAAGAGGGCAAACCCCCCAAGGCTCAAGAACTTGAGTAAAGCGAGTTGATCAAATTTATCGAGGCCAAAGAAGAGGATACTCGATAGGGATAAGGGCAAAGAATAGCGCAGAATTCCCATGGCCTCTTCTTTAACAAATCGCCCCCCTCTAAAGAAGAACCACCATGATAGAAAGGTCGAAAAAAGAAAACTAAAAATACAGAGAACTAAAAAGGCCCAAAGGGCATATTCCAAAGAGTGGTAATAGGAAAGAAGCACAAGGCACAGGACCTTAAAAATATCAAAAAGAAGGTAGAGGCTTGCCCCCTTTAGGGTTTGGCCTTTAATGATATTGAGCTCGCTAAAGAAGGTACTTGGAATACTCAGAACACCAATGAGCAGAATAAGGAACTGGTAAGAAAATGCTATATTTGTCACATTAATATGACTTGCTATAAGAACCGCTCCCATGATCGCCACAATAGAGGATTGAATGACTTGAAGAATAAAATTGGTCTTGATGGTATCGCGTTGGTTCTCCTGTACCTTATCACTCTTAAAATAGAGGTAACCTAAGTGACCGCTGGCCAGGGTCAAAAAGGGAATTGTCACCACATAAGTAAAGAAGGCCTTATAAGTACCGAACTCAGTAATATCAAGAATTCTTGATAAAAAGATAGGCATAAGAAAGTTAATTAAAGTACTCAAATTTCCGAAAAGGAAGAGAATTATATGGGTCTTTTGCAAATGGATAAAAAGTATATCTTTTAACTTCATTAATTAATTATGCTTCAAATGAGGTTTTATTTATAGAATGAAAAAAAATGAATTTACTGCCTCCCTTATTGAAGAAATTCAATCTGAAATAAGTTTAGATCGAATTTCTATTGAAGAGAATTTCTTCGACCTAGGTGGTGATTCATTACTGGCCTTGAAGATTTGTGATCAAGTCCAGGCCCAACTCGGGGTTACTCTTGAGCTCCACTCCTTTTTCTCCTTCCCTACCCTGTCGGCCATGATCGATCATGTTTGGACTTGTAGCAATAATAGTGAAAATCGAGAAAATATCCTACTCTCCCCTGCTTCTTCCTCGAAGTCATATATTCATCACAATTCAATCCCATTGAATCGCTCTCAACTTCTCACTTTAAACTTCTGCAAGGCCAATCCTCATTCAACGGCCAACAACCTCACCTCGGTCATTAGAATCAAAAAAGAATCCAAACTTATTGATGTGAGAAAGAAGCTTGATGAACTCTCTCTCCACTATGAAGTTCTTCGCTATGAAATTGTCTACGAGCGAGACCACGTTTACTTTACCGACCTTCAGGCTCCAAACTTCCAATTCACAAGTTTAAATTTAACGGACGAGGAGGCCATTTCTTTTATCGAGAAAAACTTGGCCACTCCCATAGAAAGTAAAGATGGCCGCATCCAAGACAAACTCTTGCAAGTCTATCAAATAGAGACAGCTCAACATTACATTATATACACCAAGTTTCATCATATTCTCATTGATGGCCTAAGCAACTTAGAGTTCTTTAAGGCGATGCTTGAAGACTCCATGAACAAGAGACCATTATCCGCCCATGAATTTCTCGAAGCCGAAAAAGAATATCGAAATTCACCAGACTATAAGAGCGACCAAGAGTTCTGGCTTACAGAAGCATCTCAGCTCAAGGACCTTCTCAAACTTGATCTGAACCGTGGTAACACCCAGACCATACGCTTTACCCTGACACCCGATCTCGAATCGGATCTGGAGGCAATGGCCCAAATCAACCACTGTTCGCTCTTTCAGGTTCTTCTTGCTCTAAATGCCATCGTGCTCAAGAAGCTATCCCATAAAGACACGATAAGCATCGGGATTCCCACTCATGGAAGATTAAAACCTAAATTTTTTCGCTGTCTAGGTAACTACATTAACACCCTTCCGATCATTTTGGATTTTCAATTGAATAATCAATTTGAGCATATTTTGACCAATACCTCAGATAAAATGAATGCCCTCCTTGCCCATCAGAGGTTTCCAACACTAGATCTCATACAACTTTTGGCCAAAAGGAAACAACTTGCTCTATACGATAGTATCTTTAGTTATCTCGACTTAACGAAGATTCATGAACTCATAGATGAAAAGCATATCGAGGCCATGAATTTCCAGCGCCAAGATACCTTCTCTCCCTTAGATATCTACTACTATAAAATTGGGGATAAATTCGACATCTGTATCGAGGCCAATTCTGAACTTCCCTTCCTTGATGAGCTTTCCCAATACCAAAGCGTACTCGAAGAAGTCATTGGACTTATTAAATCAGATTCAAAACTCATCCAAAGTAGTGACAATGACAATAATGAAATCGAGGCTTCGCAATATATTATAGGAACCAAAAACTGCGAGCACTCTTCCTATGGCTTTCTAGAGCGAATTCTAGTCCACTTAGAGTCCCATACCATTTTGGCCGAAGATGAACAGACTTCCTATACTGGAATCGATATGGCCAAGAGAATAGGCCACTACCAATACCAAATACAGACCTATTTAAAGAAAACAGTTTCCCAAGACCAAAAAGAAGCCCCCCCCTTTCTGCTCTTTTCCCAACGCAATGGAGATGCCATCTGCATCCAGCTCGCCCTTATTTTTTCTAAAAAATCCCCTTTATACCCATTGATCCGGAAACACCGTTTAATCGCATAAAAAGCATTATTCAATCCTCAAAAGCAAAATTCTATATTAATTCGACACCACTACCACTAGTAGAACTTCGTGAATTGGAAGTCTTATCTTTAGAATTGCAAAAGCATTCTTCTCAAGAAGGTTATAAACCTTATATAAACCGTTCCCGACCGAGTGACTCGACTTGCTACATTCTCTATACCTCAGGGAGCACAGGGATCCCCAAAGGTGTTGAGGTAAGCTATCAAAACCTTAGCTACTTCCTCCACTGTATGGAAGAGGAACTGCAGCAAACCGATAGCATACGCGCCTTGGCGCAAACAACCTTCTCCTTTGATATTACATTTCTCGAGTACCTCCTCCCCTTGATGCTTGGCGGGTACTTCTACATAGTTAATCAAAAAGAGAAACTCAATATTGGAAAACTTGGTCACCTTGTCTTTGAAAAGCAGATCAACTTCATTCAGGCGACCCCTTCTTTTTGGAACCTCATCATCAATGGCCAATGGCCTAACTTTCCCAATCTTATCGCCCTTAGTGGTGGAGAGGCCATTGACCGCTCCCTTGTCCATAAAATTATTCCCAAAGTGAAGGACCTCTATAATATGTATGGCCCAACAGAGACAACCATTTGGTCATCTTTTTCAAGGCTCAGAGAAACAGGGCCAGTCAGTATTGGTCTCCCCCTCAAGGGCACCCAATTCTTCATTCTCGACCAAGACCAAAAACCTGTGCCCCAAGGCAAAGAAGGCGAGTTGTATATTGCTGGATTTGGTGTTTCCAAGGGATATATCCATAACAAAGAAAAGACCGAAAAGGCCTTCCTATCACTTAACCTTAACGCAGAAAAAGTTGCTCTCTACAGAACGGGAGATATCGTGCTTTACGATGGAGATCAAATCTTTCATCGAGGAAGAAAAGATTCTCAATTTAAAATCAATGGTCATCGAGTTGAACTCGACGAAATCAAAGTAGAGATCTTGTAATTTCTAAAAGAAAAACAAATTGCTGCCACCAGTTGCTATATTCTTCCGATTAAAAGATCAAACTTCACATCTATTTATGGAATTATTGAATCCACTTCGATAGAACATCATCAAATTGATCAACTCCTGGCCCACTTAAAACAAAATCTCCCATCGTACATGATGCCAAAAGAGATTATCGTAAGGGAAGAGATTCCTACATTAATTAACCAGAAAGTAGATATTCAAAGTCTAACAAATGCTATTGAACAACTTAAATATAGTCGTCTAAAAGATTCCCATCTTGAACATTCCCTCTCCTTCATCCTCGAGCTCTGTAGAGAGGTTCTCAACCTGGAGAAGACGCCCAAAGAAGAAGATAACTTCTTCTCTCTCGGAGGTAACTCCCTATTGGCCATCGAGTTCATAGACCAAATCCATTCTATCTACAATATAGAGATCTCGTTAGATGAGTTCTTCCAACTGCAAAACCTGCAGTCTCTGAAGTTCTCTATCCTCTCGCAAGAAAAAATGAGTCTTTTAAATAGTGACCACTTTAAATACCTTATTAGCTATAAAGACTTTGATATCAGAAAGGACTCCTTATTCTTCATTCACGGTGTAGGTGGTGGAGTTCTTAACTATCAGCACTTCAAATATCTTGATTATCAGAAGAATGTCTTTGGACTCTCCTGCAATGGCATCGTCGATGAGCTAAATCCCTGTCTGAAAATTGAAGAAATGGCACTCAATTACGTTGAAGAAATGAAGCAATTAGGACTAGAGGGAGAGATCACTCTTATTGGTGGCTCAATGGGCGGAGTGATTGCCTATGAAATGGGACAAGTTCTTGAGAGAATGAATATCAAGGTCAAAGAAGTGATTATTGTCGATACTTATTATCCAACCAGACCCTCTATTGCCCATTACCTATTAACAAGTTTAAAGTTTTGGAAATGTTATATCCACTCGCTTCTATACCGTCATCTCAAACGGCCCTTAAGTGAAACACAAAAGTATAAAGTGATTGAACTTCGCAATCATTTTGCTCTGACGACTTATCACATGGCGCCATTACTCAATACACCTCTCACTCTGATCATTGGCACGATGAACGCCATTGAGATTGATCAAAACGAATGGCAACAAAAAGCTTGCTTACAATTCAAGTCCTATCGAATCGATAGCAATCATGGAAATATGATTGAGAGCTTTAAACTCTTTCATCTGCTCAAACAAATTGTCTAAATTTAAAAGATATCCAAGAATTGATACCCAAAAAAGAACAGAAGTTGAAAACTCTTAGAACCCGAACGACGGCGTGGATAGAACTGTCCAAAGAGATGGAGCTTCAAGCGTTCTAAGAGAGTAACGGATGCGGTTGGCCCCACTACCCATTGGGAACAGGCATAAGATATATTCTCGCTGCGAAGGGGATCACAAGGATTTGCTCCAAAGTCATCTCCCGAGCTTAAGAGATAGCCTCCCTTTGCCCCAAACTGATATTGAGTAAACTCATTACTCAAATAATAAGACTCGTACTCAAAGCCCAGCATTGGGCTTACGGTAGAAATGGTGCGGCTCCCTCCAAATAATGTATCAGCTCCTTGGTAGAGAAGAGAGCCATGTAGCCGTATGCGACCTAAGAAGCCCACCCCATTGTGCAGGGAGTGACTAAAGCCCGCTTCAATTCCTGAACCTAGAGATAGATAGGCCGTAGAAGGCGATGGCGTGTACTTAATATAATTTAAAGCAGGTTTAAATATGGTTTGCAAGGCAAAGCCCTGTCCAGTAGGCTGCTGTTGCGCCAATTTCCCATTCATTTCAGTGAGAATATTTTCTATCTGTACAACACCATAAGATGGATTCTCACGGGCCTCGTCGAGGTCTTTGAATTGAAATTTATGGTAATCAAGCAGTTCCATAAAATACTGAAAATCATTCTTATACTCAATCTCAGTAACTGGATCTCGTTCAAAATGATGGCAACTCTTATAGGTCATCTTCTCTTTTAAACTGCAATGGTAGGCCAGTCGATCAAGAGAAACATTCAGCAGCTTTTTAAAATTACCATCGTCGATTTGGTCACAAGGATTTTTGGGACTGATGGACTTTTCAAACTTTGATATAATACAAAGCAAAGGTAACCACTCCTGCTTCGGCCTTTGTTCTAGAATAAATTTTTTGATCCCTCCCCTCTTATCAAAGGGTATCAAGTGGCGATAGGAATCATACATCCCCACGTAGAAATCAAATTTTCGAAAGTCCTCTTCAAAGAAACCATTAAAAGAGAGTAAAGGTTCACTGGCCAAAGGCAGGTAGTTCTTAGTGGTGGCCAATATCGATGAGTAACGGGGATATTCTTCAATGAGGGAAGCCAGCTCCTTGGTTCGAGCGGTGGTAATAAATTGATAGAGGAAGCGGTAGAGAAAATCAAAAATGCCATCGACTTTTGTTGAAAGCTCATCTCTTAGCGTTGGAAACTCCTTTAGATTGGTGTCCACAAAGGCAAATTGAATATCTTGAGGAAGACCCACTACTTTCTTTCGATTTTTACGCCAATTCCAATGACCTGACCTATACTCGAGTCCATTGGCCACAAGGTTAAAGGCCATTCTTATTGGCCCATTGTCAAAAACGCCCCCGTCAATAAATTTATCTGTACGTACATCCTCATCCGCACAGAGCGTCCCCTTTTCAAGCGGCCTTTTTATACAGTAGGAAATGGGAACAGGAGCAAAGGCCAGCGGAAAGGCCGCCGTTGCCGACAAAAGCTCTCGCATAATAGCGAAATTATCTTTTTCTTCATTGGCCCCTCCATACTTAAAAGGCAACAAGAGGCGAATACGCTTCTCATCGGGAAAGGGATAATTCTCAATGACCGGGACTATGCCAGCACCTCTCCCCTTAATTTTGAGGATAAAGGATTCCGCCAAGCGCGGGACACTTAAACGCTCAACAATAGGAAGCTCATACTTATTGGCCCTGGTAACCGATAAACTCAAAACAACTTCACAATCAGTGCGTAGTCCCTTGCGCCACTGATCTTCCATAAGGTCGAGAATTTTCTCAACCTGTTCACGTGACAGCAGATTATACTTGCCTACTTTTTCAGGAATATAGAGGGTCTTAATTCCTAAGGGAATCCAACTGCGCCAAAAGATACTGCTGCGTGGAGTACTCTGCTCAATGGCACAGGAATCCAAAAGCGTCAAAAAAGAGTTAATTCCTCCAGCGCTGGCCCCTGTAAACAACTTAAATTCATGGCCCTGAGTAAACTTGACCACTTGATTGGAAAAATAAGATAGTCCTGACTGATAAGAGCCGAGACTGACGCCTCCCGAAGTCGTAAGGGCGAGCGCCTTCTTCTTTCCTTCGCGAGAAAAAGCATTGGAGTTGCCCAAAATGAATAGAGTAAGAAGCGCTATAATTTTCATAGGAAAAGTATAGAAATTAAAATAATGATTTGCGAGCGCTTTTAGTTATATCCTCACCTTCAAATAGAGCTGTGTTGTAAAGCTTTACACTCTTACTTTTTTACTGAATTTAGGCATTTAAACTTGGGTTCAATCGGAGAAATTGCTAAACTTCCTTATGGGAAAAATGGCCACCAATACTTTTGCATTAAACACAAAATCTCTGCATCTCATCTCAAGAGATCAATTGCTTGACACCCGTATTTGTGACCTTCCCCTCGATTTAAACCACCACTGGATTCGTCGCAATATCTTACGCCTCAACGCTGAATTAAAGTCCCAATCTATCGACCTCGAACCCCATATTTGGATCTCCGACGATTGGTTCTCTCCCGATGGAGTGGCCGGTTTCGCTATTCCTTTCTTTATCGCCCACCCAAGACTTATTGCCTTGGAGAAGGAAATGATGGGAGAAGCTGAAGGAGCTAATCCCACTTGGTGTATGCAGCTCATGCGCCATGAAATGGGCCACGCCATAGATAATGCCTTTCGCTTGAGGAGAAATAAAAGAAGGCAGGCCCTCTTTGGACTCACCTCGACTCCTTACCCTGAATCCTACCTTCCCAATAAGCGCTCTAAAGATTTTGTCCGTCACTTGAATGGGCACTATGCTCAGGCCCACCCCGATGAAGACTGGGCCGAAACCTTCGCCCTATGGCTCACTCCCCGCTCTGGCTGGAAGAGCAAGTACCGTGGTTGGAATGCCTTAAAAAAGCTTGAACTTGTTGAGGAGATCCTAACCTCCCTACAAGGCAAAGCTCCCCTCTCTCAAAATAAGAAGGAACTTGATCATTACCAAACGATTAAGACGACTTTAAGAGAGTACTACCGTAAGAAGAGAATTCGCCATGGCAAGAATAAGAGCAAGCTCTTTGAAAGAGACCTCAAGAAAATCTTTGCTATACCTGGCCCGCAACCGGCCTGGAAATTGATGGAAGGACAAAGAAGACTTGTCATCGACAGGATCGCCAAGGAAACTGAAATTCAAAGTCCTAAGATTCGTAAAATCTTAAACGAAGTCGAAAAAACCTTCCTCAAAGAAAATCTGAGCTTTGAGCATCAAAAAAAGAACGAAATGACTGAAAAATTAGTCCATCTCATTATGGATAATACCGATCATTTCTTCTCCAATCGCTCCTCTCATATTATCATGTAGGGATGAAAAAACTCCGCATCTTAGTTCTAATGCACTCGGAACTTGTTCCGCCCATGACTCCCAGTGAGAATCCCAAAGAGAATCTCAAGCGAAGCTTTGACTTCCCCACCCTCAAAGAAGAAGATCGCCTCGAGACCCCCTGGACCACTGAATACGACATTCTCTTTAACCTACAAAAGATGGGACATGAGATCAGTCCTCTAGGCGTCTACTCAGACCTGCGTAAGATTGGAGATGCTATAGAGGAGTTTAAACCCCATATCATCTACAACCTTCTCGAAGAGTTCGATGGCGAGACAGTCTTTGACTCTCATGTTGTCTCCTATCTTGAATTGCTACGCATCCCCTATACCGGAAATAATCCCCGCGGCCTTATGATGGCCCGAGATAAATCACTAGCGAAAAAGATTCTGATGTACCACAGAATAAAAACCCCAAAGTTTGCGGTCTTTCCCAAGAATAAGAAAAAAAGTATCACTAAGAATTTAACATTTCCCCTTATCGTCAAATGCCTTGATGAAGATGCCTCTCTGGGATTAAGCCAAGCTTCAATCGTCAATTCAGAAGATAAACTCATTGAGCGCGTGCAGTATATCAATCAAAAAATTGGTGTCGATGCCATTGTGGAAGAATTTGTCGAAGGCCGTGAATTCTATGTCGGTGTTCTAGGCAACTATAGACTTGATCTCCTTCCCGTTTGGGAAGTTTTCTATAAAAAGTCAGAGAAACCAGAAAGAGAATTCTATAGCCGTAGCGCCAAGTGGAACGAGAAGTACCGCTCTCGTAAAGGTATAGACTCCGGCAAAGCAAAAATCTCTGCCGAGCTTGAACTTAAGATCCAGTCCATTGCCAAGAAAACTTATAAAGCACTAGAGCTTAATGGATATGCTCGTATCGACGTGCGCATGGATAAAGACGAAAATATCTATGTCATTGAGGCCAACCCCAATCCCAATATCGCGCGAGATGATGAGTTTGCCGAAAGTGCTCTTTATAAAAAGAAATGGAGCTACCATGAGCTCCTACAAAAAATTCTGAATTTAGGAATAGCGTGGCAAAAAGGGAGCTAGCAGCTC
>JBFHGF010000042.1:0-13000 GCA_041583335.1 Bacteriovoracaceae bacterium | reverse complement strand
ATATAATTTAAACTAGTTAGTCTCTTCTTGAGTCTGCTGTACTGCTGGTGCGGCCTTAGACTCGTCTTTGATGCGCTTATCGATTAATTTCTTCTCAGGAGCGAGAATACTAATGATTCTATTTCCCATAAGCTTTGCCGGAGACTCTTCAGTCGCTCCATACTCACATATTCCAGCAAGAATGGATCTGAACTTTTCAAGGCCAGCATCACGATAGGCCATCTCACGTCCACGAAATTGCATAACCATCTTTACCTTATCCCCATCCTTTAGGAAGCCATAGACTTTCTTTAGTTTGGTTTCAAGGTCATGGGACTCAATATTGGGACGCATCTGAATTTCTTTAAGCTGAGCCTGTGCCTGTTTTTTCTTGGCCTCGTTGGCCTTCTTTTGCTGGTCGTACTTATACTTACCGTAATCGATTACTTTAATTACCGGTGGACGTGCATTAGGAGATACTTCAACAAGATCAAGTCCTACATCTTCCGCAATTCTGCGAGCTTCATCAATACTTACAACACCGAGAGCGCTCCCATCATGCCCAATTAGGCGACATTCAGGTACGCGAATCTGATCGTTAACACGAGGACCTTGTGGCTTACGGCCTCTTCCCGATTTATTTTTCACTCGACTATTAATAAGTTACCTCCACTGATTGGATTTATATCTTTATAATTTAAAAAACCCCAGTAATTTACTCCCTAACGCCAAGGTTGGCAAACCTTTGAAAGTGCATACTGAAATAATTTGATATTAATCATAATTTTAATGGGTTTTGAAAAATTGAAAAGAGATAAGAGGTGATTTTAAGGGGCTTTTTGTAGAAATCATCTCCAATGGTCCCAATTTAACTCTCCATGTCGTAGCAAGGGCCTCACCGGCCAACGAACGCAACTGCTCAGCATGCTGATACCACTGCTCAATACTCCACTTCTCACTGCGCTCATCCTCCAGGATACTCCAACTCAAGGCCTCACCACGGTAAGAATCAAAGACTTTAAACTCACGTACTGACTGAGGCACAAAACCAGTGATCTCCCGTCCAATCCAATACTCGTGAGACTCAGGTCCAAAGAAGTAGAGGTAAGCGCTCTCATGGGCCTTGTGTAGCCTTGGAGAGCCCACAATAAAATCATCGATGGCCTGGATAGTTTCGTAAACTTCGGTGAAGCTCCAGTCCTCTCGAGAGAAAGTCTTGTAGAGAAAACGGGCATGGGCCGTTGCTTCATTGTGGGGGCCATTAAATTTCAACATCTTTAAGATTCCATTGCTCTAATATTGAGCGTCAATTGATCCCTCAGATTTTTGGCCAACTTCTGGATATGCTGCTTCAGCAAAGCGTGATCGGCCACTTTCCATTCCCCCTGCTCATTATCGAGAAGGTTGAGCCCCTGATAATAGCGTAGAGCATTCTTTACCGCAGGCACGGAGTTGGACTCACTGTAGCGAATAAGGCGGCCGAGGCAGCGCTCTTTATCGTGGATTTCTAAAAATTTCTTATTGAATTGATCGATTTTAAACGCCTCACCATTCTTTGTAAGCTCGCTCATGGCCAACCCAGCAACGTAGTGGGTTTCGCCAATAAAACTGAGTGCCCGGCTAAAGATCCCAATGCGAGAGGCAATCATATAGAGTTCTTGCTTATTCAAATCCATGAGCTCCTCAAGTGAGCCCACCCTGCGACCAATAATTTCACTCACAATCGAAAGAGTTGAGTAAAAGAATTCCTTCACCGTGGGAAGATAGAACTCATGTTTAAGCTGGCGTCTCTGATAGAGGAAAAACTCTTTAAGGTCTTTCACTGTATTGATCTCACCGCTAAAGAGGTTAATCCAGGCATCTCCGATAATCGAGGGCACAAGGAAGTGGTGTAAAATTGTATTTTTAAAGTAGAGGATCTCTTGACGTCCATCTTCACGTAGAGAATAGAAATTACTCCCATCGTGCTCTCGGCCAATGATATCGATTTTCTTATTGCCGATCAGAAGATCCATCGCCCTTTCTATGGAGCTCTCGAACATTTCTTCAGAGAGATTTTCAGTATAGGGAACATCAAACTTGCGACAGTAGCGCATAATGGCCTGGGCCTTATCCACAATATCTTGCCAAATGAGGGCCCCTGAAGGCTCATCTAATAAGACCATGGATAATAGAGAAGTCGGTGTAACCATCATATTGCGACCAACTTCTCTAAAGCATTTAAAGGCCAGATCTTGGGTATTCTTTTTGAGCTCATCTTTATCGAGTTCATGTTGAGGTTGCCGAACTTCAATACCTTTACCTAAACGTACATGAATCGAGCCAAATTGTTGAGCGAATAACTTAAAGAGTCCCAGTAATTGACGGGTCGATTCTTTCTTCTTCTTGCCACCTTTAACTTCTTTGGCCAAAGACTTTTGTTCGGGAACGTATTCATGAACGATAGAGACGGGAATAAACACCAGAGGCATATCCTTCTCTTTTTGCAACGTATGATGGGCCTCAAGCAACATGCTATAAAGTCCATAACGTGGGGAGAGCAGTCTACCGGTACGAGATCTTCCTCCTTCAAAGAAAAACTCGATGGGTCTTCCCATTTTCAACAAATAATAAAGGTAGGCCTCCAGGGTGAGTTTGTAAGTGATGTCACTGGCAAAAGAGCGCCTTATAAAGAAACATCCTGACTTTCTAAAGAGAGAACCAATGGGGAAAATATTTAAATTAACACCACCAGCAACATAGAGTGGTACTTGGTAATTCTTATAGAAAATATAATTGATGGCCAAATAGTCTGCATGGGACTGGTGGTTGGGCACAAGAACCACACACTTGTCTTTCATAAGGTCGACAATATTCGAATTCAAACTATTGAAGTTGATATCGTCGTAGAGCTTAGGAAGAGTGGCATCTAAGAATTTTAGAAAAGACTTAATCGTGCGTGAAGAGAATTCAGAGCGAATCTCTTCAAGATTTTTAAGGGCCTTTTCTCTTTCTTTCTTGGGGTTCTCACGGCCTTCAATTCTTTCTTGAAGCTTGGGATAGCCGAGAACAATTTTCTGCATTTTTGTTAACGTTAACATAAAACGACCATGTTTTTTTCGTAGTATTTTATTGAAGCTTGTTATGAGTTCCTGATGGCGGTTATTTTACACCATGTGGGCGACTTTCGCTCATACCGGAAGCACTCATCTCCATAAAAAGGGCAAGCTCACTCATTTCGGCCAAAGTGGACGCACCAAGATAGGTCATACCAGAGCGTATTCCTCCGGAAAGTTCATTGATAACATCGGCAACAGGTCCTTTACAAGCTATATACGTCGCCTCACCTTCCGCGGCCATTCCCTTGGGAAGTTCGCCACGCCAAGACACTTGGGCCGACTTCGATGCCATTCCACGATAGAGCTTCTTGCCGCCTTTTAGTTCACCAGGTGTCTCTAGGGTGCCTGAAACCAGAGATCCAATCATAATGCTATCGGCACCTGCGCACAGGGCCTTTACCATATCTCCACTATTCTTAACTCCACCGTCCGCAATCACAGGGATACCGTGCTTACGGCCCTGTTCCACACACATGGCAATCGCTGTCAATTGAGGAACACCATGGCCCGTAATGATACGAGTCGTGCACATGGAACCAGGTCCAATTCCACACTTAACGGCGTCGGCACCAGCATTAATTAGACGGGTCGTCGCCTCACCCGTGGCCACATTTCCTGCAATAATATCCACATGGGGATGGGTCTTTTTCATATACTCCAAAACTTCCATCATCATGATGGAATCACCATGGGCAATATCTAAAGTAATAATCTGCACACCGGCATCAACTAAGGCATCCCCTCGACGCATCCCTTCTTCTTTAACTCCGATAGAAGCAGCGATAGGAGTCTTTAATCCTTTTTCTTGATGATGTTTTTGAATTTCTTTAACCATTGCGACTTGTTCTTCAACGGTAGCAAAGCGATGCAGAGAGCCAACTCCCCCAAGTTCCGCCATGGCACAGGCCATTGACGGTCCGGTTACCGTGTCCATATTGGCCGTAATAATCGGAACTTCACAGCTAAAATTCTTGGTTATTTTTGAAGTCAGATTAGTATTTCTGCGGGAGGAGATCTCAGAATGGCGTGGCACAAGAAGAACGTCGTCAAAAGTAAGTCCTTTTGAACGCTTTAATATATCCTCACACTTAAACATTAAATCCATAATAGACCCTCTCTTTCCTTAGCTAAATTTTTAAAAAGCATGAAAGAATAGCAAGAGCGTCAAGCTATGAAAAGGAGCACAGTGAAAAGTCAGATCTAGTTACGCAAATCAGCATTTAGAGTTAACTTTCTTTCTATTTACCTTTAAAACGGATCATCGCCTCAATCATCTCCGTTTGCCTATTCTGTGTGAGCTTAAACTCTAGATTGGCATGGAGGCAAAAGATTTTGGTAATAAACATTCCCAGCCCTAGTGAACTTTTCTGGTTATTATCTTCCGTGCTCGGCAAGGGCTTCATGGAATTAAGTAGCTGGATCTGCTGGTCAGATAATAATTCGTGATGGTTCTTTACTACAATTCGATCAGAGTAAATATCGATATCAATATTCGAGTAACGGGGCGAGAACTTGATACTATTGGAAATAATATTTCGTATGATTTGATTCTTTAAGAGTTTCTCATCAACTTTACTGCGGATGATTGGGTTGCCTAAAATATGCACGTCAACGCTCACTTGCGATTTTTCCAACTCAGGTTCAAGTGTGGAGAGCAACTTGTCGACAATATCCTTGAGGTTAATTTCAACTTCTTCTTCCCGTAAGTACTTTCCTGAAAAAATACTTCGTACACTATTGATGATCTCTGCTGTGATATTGTGCTTTTGTAAAACAAGATCCATCGTCTTTTCATTGTATCTCTTCTCCATCTGCATCCCCTGAAGGCCTAAGAGCACCGCCTGAATGGGATTTGTGATGTCGTGGATCAAAGTTTTAAGAAGATTACTTTCATTACTCACATTGACCAATTGTTTATAGAGTTCCCTGCGATTGCGGGAATACAGAAAGAAAAAGAGACTTAAGATAGATACCATAATCAAGTGGAATGAAAATTTTTTAACCCCTTGGTTGCGCTGAAAGTTAAACTGCTTATGCAAATCAAAAATATAATCAATTTGCCTGCCCAATAACTCAGAGGAAAAATGGAGAACACTTTGTTCGTCTTCTCTTTCAAAGATATCTCCAAAAAAGCTACGCCCCGTTTCTTGGTCTATGACACTAAAGTCAAAGTCAAAGTCAAAGAAGCCAAGACCTTTTCGATAATTTTTAAAAAGGTTTTCTGACAGAATCACGACATTGATCCAGCCAAACTCTTCATCACTAAAATTTAAGGGAACATAGAATATAATCGCACTGCCCCCCTGATAGATATTCACAGGGGGAATGAAAGTTACAGAATGGCGTGACAGACCTTGGGATAATTTTTCTCTAATTAAAGAATCGGGGTGATCCTTAAGGTCCTTTCCCAATGCAGCTTCGTTACCTAGCTTAGGATTAATATTTATGATTACCCGATCAGAATTTACAAAGTTAAAGGCCTTTGTATCTTTGAAATGAAAAATAAATTCTTGAGCGGCCTTTTCAAATTTCTTCTTATCGAAACGCTTTGAGCGCTCAATCTTCATTTTATAAATATCAAGAACTTCAGAATAGGCGTGCAGATAGTCCTTAATCCTTTGGTTTTCTAAGTTAAAGACATAGCGGGTCTGATCTTTGACCACAGCAATATCATTTAAATAGAAGAAATATTGAACGATGGCCCCACCCACGGACAAGACAATAAAGAGAATAGTTGCTTGCTGCTTGGCAGATAACCTTTTCATGAGAAGAAAATTTTAACTTCTAAGTCTGTAATATACAAAATATTTACTTGATACAGATATAAAAATTTTATCATATTTCAAGGCGTTAAGGACTCAAAAGAGACCGTTTCGCCATATAACCAAGCAGTTACCTCAAGATTATCATCCACTAAACCGATAAGTTCACAGCAAACCCATATCAATGAAAAGAATATAAAAACTTGAAAATCTATTAAAGATGAAAAAGGTAAGCAATAGATGAACCCCACCAAATGGATCGCCACCCTCAACCTCTTGGCCATTACCCAAACAAGTTTTGCTCTAACTTGGGAGCAATTTCTTCAAGAAAAGAACAGGAAGCTCAAGCAGCAAAGCTTCAACTATGATGACATAAATAAGATCGTAAAACCAAAACCCGTGACGGAAAATTTTTATAAAAACTGGATCAGTCCCAGTATTCATCAAAGAGATCAATGGGCCGTTCGTACAATGAAACGCTTTACGGCCATCGGAGGTCGAACCTTTCCTATTGCTAACTTTACAGTTTACAGTTTTCCCAAGAAAGAGTGGAATGCTGAGTCTATGATTAATACTATAGAAGAGAGCTTCGAACAGAACTGGAAGAGAAGAATTGGAAAGCGCCACTCGAGTCTAGAAGGTTACTGGCCGGGCGGGAACCGCTATATGCGCGACTCCTTCCACGAGGGAGGTGAACACATCATAATGACCCTCTACAGTGGTCGTGTCGGCTATTGGGACTCAACCTACCCTGAGGCCCTCACTTTAGAAAAACACTTTGAAAATAGCGGCCATACGCCGACGAAGAAAACAACGTGGAAAGTTCGCGCTTTCGACTACGTCATAGCGCGGGCCCATGCTCAAAGCTTTCTCAACCTCTTTGGCGGAGGAAGTTCAAATAATGCCAACTCCAATGGAGCATCAAACTCACTACTAGGCGGTGGCAATTCAACTCTAAGCGGACTCGATCAAGTGAATTCAAATCTTGAAGACTTTAATAAGAACTTTGATGCTCTGACACTTCAACTCGACGGCCTCAATGCCAATGTATCCGCGGCCAATGGCAACTGGGGAGATACCAATACCCAGCTGAATGGGGCCAATAATAATTGGAATAATACCAACACACAATTGAGTGGTGCCAATACCAATTGGAATAACACCAATAACCAAATTGGGGATGTTAATACCAATTGGGGCGATACGAATACACAGATAGGAGTGATGAATCAGAACTGGTCGGATACCAACGACAATATGGAACAACTGGTTAAAGACCTCAATGACAGTATGGATGAGGCCAATGCTAATTTGGCCGACACCAATAAAATTATTGATAAGAATTGGCAGCGCTCAAATGAAGAAATTGCCCGCGCCAACGATCTTGCGACCAAGGCGCTCGATCCCAAGAATGTTTTTAAATTGGCCGCGGCCACCAGTGCCGGAGCTGTGCTTGGGGCCACCCTGGCCCAAACGGCCATCGATCTCATGGTCATGGGTGCTGGAGCTATTTTTGAGGCGATCACCGGGGCCAAGGCCGATGCCCAGCGATGGGCAAAGTTTAAAGAGGCCCGTGCAGGATGGGAGAAGAATGTAGAGATGGCGACCCAACTTGAGCGCTTATTAGACAACTTTCTACTCTCCCATGAAATGATGAAGCAACTCAAGAATGGATTGACCCCAGAGCAAAGAGAAAATCTTTCTCGTGAAGAAATGGCAAAAATGCTCTCTATTAACACAAGAATTCTGAAGAAGAAGCTAAAGCGCAAAGAAGAGGCGTTCTACGAAACCGATGACCTGCGCTGTGAAGCCCAACTCGCTCTTGAGATAGAGGAGTTAGAAGATAAGATCAAAGAAGAAATTGGTTTAAAAGAAATTCTAGAGGCCAGTCAGTTTGATATTTATAACGATGATTACTTCTGTTCAGAACTTCCTCGTATCTTTGGAAAGTTGGCAGAAGCAGAGGCCATGCTCGCCCAGTACCGTCTCGATATATTAGCGGCCCGCTCCCAATGGGCAGAGTACGAAAATACAAGACTCGAAGATATGGCCGAGCAAATGGAACGACTCAATAAAGGTAAAGAAGATAAGGAGTTCACCAATAACCTCATTGATAATGCTGAAGATGCCCACGACCTCTATGTAGACCTCCTAAATGATACCAAAGACTCATGGGTAGAAGATTGCAAGAAACTCACCGATCAACTCTATGGAAAGCCTTACGCTAAACGTTTAGAGATTTGTACTGAAAAATATAACCATTGGTCACTCAATGAACTTTGCGCCAAGAAACTAGTTGTTGATAAATTCAACAGTGATAAGAATTTTCATGAGATCCAACAAGAAAAGAGAAACGCTTGTCGTGACACCTATAGAGACTCTTATCTAGGTAAACAATTTGAAGAAAATAAGATGCGTTCAAAAGAGGCCATGCAAAGAAAGATTAAAGGCTACGAACAAACCAAAGGAACCAATCGCCGTAATTACTTAATGAATCTTGAAGTTGAAAATCAGCGTTTATCAAGCTTTCAGCGCTTCTTTGACGATATTTACGAACAACAATTCTGTTTTGAAACCCAAGTGAACCTTCATGCCAAGATAAGGCCAAAGTTAAGTTCATGGGTCCCTTCTATGTGAAAGATCGTGCAAAAGTTAAACTCAAAGAGATTTGTGGCCTAGACGAATTCTATTAAACTAATGCCTTGTGCAGCTTTAAGGTGTGGCCACGAATCTTTCTTAAGCACACGACCATATCCGAGTAAGTCATCAGTCCAAGAGCACTTCCCTCGTCAGAACTCAGACGGCGAAGGTGCTCTTCCCTTTGGGCTTCGGCCATGATCTTAAGCTTCTGGGCCAAAATATTTATCCTCTTCCCATCGATCTCTGGAGATACCGGCGCATTCTCTGTTACAAGGAAGTAGAACTCTTTAATCTCATTAAAGAAGAGTAAGAAATCCTCACGCCATCTTACATTTTCACCACTTTGGATGTAGCGGGTATTGTAGCTGGCGATCTTGTCGAGATAATCAGCGATACATTCGAGTTCATCAGCAATCTTCAAATACTGCATCAAAGTCTTTGACTGATTATGGGTAAGGGAGTTTTCGGCCAACATACACAGAAAACGATGGGTTTCCTTGTGCATATTATCGGTAATTCGCTCATAGTCTTTGATTTTGGCAAGAACTCGCCCCGAAGTCGAACCCTCACTTAGATATTGCTCAGTAACTTGAAAGAGGCGATCCACAATATTCTTGAATTTCGCCAAATGAAAACTTCCTTGAATTAAGCTCATGGCCGGCACCATATCTGTTGCACGCCCCAATTGGGCCAATTCATTGGGAGCGCGATGGGTCTTCTCTGGCCAGCCTTTTTTAATAAAGTTTCGCAGTGGTGTGAGAAGCAAGAGAAAGATCAGGACACTGGCCACACGCAAGAGGATGAAAAAATAGAGTAAGTTTGCCCCCGATCCAGTCTGCAGATTCCAAGGAATCAATAGCAAAATAAGTGCTCCGGCCCCAAGTCCAATCAAAGAGATAAAGAATTGACCAATGGCCACACGGTGAGAAAAAATATTTCCCCTCTTACTCAATTGAAAAGTGGGAAAGAAGCCCAACGCGTGAACACCTATCACGGCGGGAAAGAGTAGGCCCAAGCTAAAGAAGGCCGAATCGCGCACAATCATCAACAAGAGGATAGCGACGACGGAAGACTTAAAAGTATAGCTCAATAAACTGCCCACAACAATTCCCGTGAGAAGGCTTAAGGCATAGGGCCCGTCAGTAATGGAGCCAAGAAATTGTTGATCAAGACCAGAGAAGAAGGTTAGGCCATCCATGAGGAAGTAGCGTCCGAGACTAACCAGTCCTAGTCCAAAGAGCAGTCCAAAGGTATTTTGAAACCAGTGGCCAAAACGCGAGCGCAGAAGAAATTGCGCCACCATGGCCAAACTTAAAAAGACCAGGGCCGAACGAAAGCCGAGAAAGGAATAAATAATCAAGAGAACAATAGGACCAAGATGGCTACCGGCCATGAAGAGAAAACCTGCCCTAACCTTTACCAACCCAGCATTGACAAGACCAATAAGAGTGGAGACTGAAGTGAGGGTTGAGCCTGAAAGGGCCGATACCATAATCCCTTTAAAAAAAGTTTTATTGTCTTTTTCCCTGAGGGGTCGCAGGAGAGAGAAAATGGGCACCTCGGCCAATTCGAGTAGGTTATTACTGACCAACTGAATACCGGCAACCAAGAGAGTACATCCAAGGGCGGCACCGGCCATAAATAGGTAGACATTTGTCATTGGCGTTCATCCATACAGCAAAATTGAAGGAAATTTATAGAACGCACAGTAACGTATGAAAAACCTCTTGTCATCTCTATCGATGCCATGAGGCAAGCCTCCAATCAATAATTAAAGTAAGTTAGAAAATGATTAGGATGTCAGTTTGGCAAAGAAAATGGGAATAATAATATAGAGGATCGTGTCACGAATTAAATAGAACAGAAAGAAGTAGATAAAGGCCTTGGGACCCTTGTACCACAGACGCTCAATTCCCAAATACTGGGCCTTCTTACTCATGGCCACCATAAAGCGGCTCTTGCCAGCATGCTTGAGGAAGAAAGAGGCCGCACCATCGACCTTGCGATCAAAAGTGGCAAAGCTGGCCTTAACCTTGGCCGGGATATACGGGGTCAAGTAATTCCACCACAACTTATTTCGCCGCGCCAGTGAAGCGGCGTCCTGCCCTTCCACAAGTGAGGGATCATTAGAAGGTGAATTAGGCTTGGTCATTTCGGACATAGCGCAAATCTAGCAGATATCAGAGGGCTTGATAAGTGCGCTTCATCAATTTTACAGGTAATTCTTTCTACCATAGGTAAAAACTAATAAAGATTAGGAAAAATGTATCGATTTTCTACATTTCTGTGACACTTTAGAGCAAACAGCTTGTTAGTATAAACCTATGCTTAGTGGACTAAAACTAATCAATTTACCCCCCTCTCAAGAGTTTGAAGAAGCTATCTCTTCTCAAAACTCGGGGAATGTCTTCATCCTTCGAACTTGTCAAAGAACTCTGCTTCTTGGCTTCAACGAAGGGCCACAGAACCTTATTCAAAAAGTGGAGACGAAGACGCAAACAAAGGAACCTCTACAAGAGGAATTCCTCGGACACAGGGCCTACGAATTTCTCCTTGAAACGATATGTGGTCTCAAAAGCAGAATCCTTGGTGAAAATGAAATTGTCCACCAATTCAAAGATGCCTATACCTCATTTCTAGAGCACTCCAACCCTAATCGTCATGTGCAGGGCATTTTGGAAAAACTTTTTAAAGACGCGAAGAAGATCAGAACTCAACACCTCAAGGAACTGGGACTGCAAACTTATGCCGGTATCGTCAGAAAGATTATGATGGATAAGTTGGCCGGAAGTGATTTCTCTACCCCTATACTTATACTGGGCTCTGGGCAACTGGCCGAAGACATCATTAAAATTTGTTACCGTAAGTTCAACCTTACCGTTTCGGCACGTAATGAAAAAAAGGTCGCCGAACTTATGGCCAAGCACCCCATTAAGTCACTCGATTGGTTTAGCCCACAAGAGATTGCGGAGTTCCCCATTATAATCAATACGATTGGAACCCAAGATATTCTCTTTGATCATAACTTCTTTCAGATGTGGAAACTTAAGTCTACCAGTCAACTAACACAAGAGATCTTTATTGACCTGGCCGAGCCCTCTCCTTTGGTAAGTTCGTTCACGGCAGAAGATGGTCTTTGGCGCCTTCAAGATATTTTCGCCCAAGGGGAAAAGCTTTCTCAAAAACGTGAAGAAAAACTAAAAGAAGCACAAATGGCGATAAAAGGTGTGTCGCAAAAACGTGTTGAAAATTACACATTTCATATGCCCTTTGGCTGGGAAGAATTGCAATTTGCCTAATCTCTAAAATGGCACCAATTCCCTTCTATACCCCATAAATCTCTACTTTAACCTCATATAATCAAAGACATTATTATTCTTCTTTGATACGTTTATGCCCATGAAAAAGAAACCATATATTATCGGAACTCGCGGAAGTCTTCTTGCCCTCACTCAATGCCTCCAAATGAAGAATATTATGGAGAAAGAGGGACTGGGAGAATTTGAACTTAAGATCATTAGCACTCAAGGAGATGAGAATACTCAAGCTCCTCTGTGGCAACTCGAAGGCAAGGACTTCTTCACCAAAGAACTTGATGCCGCCTTATTGAAAGGAGAAGTTGACCTAGTTGTTCATAGCTATAAAGACTTGGGCAGCGATCGTCCCGAAGGAATCAAGTTAGCGACCGTCACGCAGAGAAAGTACTCTCATGATATTCTCTTCATCAAGAATGAGACCATTACGAAGTTACAAAATAAAGAGCTTAAGAAATTCGTTGTCGGAACATCATCACCGAGACGCATGACCAATATCGAAAGATTCCTTAAGGACTATCTTCCCTATGGAGCAGAGCTTGACCTCGATGTGGAGTGTTCTCCTTTGCGAGGGAATGTGAATACCAGGATTGAAAAGCTTATTGAAAACCAATTTGATGCTATCGTTTTGGCCCTACCTGGAATTGAGCGTTTGGCCCATGGTTTACCCGATCGCGAAAATGAAGCTTTTGAAAAATTTGGAGATCCTCGCTTTATCCTTGATGGACTCCTTAAAGATTTAAATTTTATGATCCTCCCCCTGTCAGAGTTTCCTGCCGCTGCTTCTCAAGGAGCACTCGGGATTGAATGCCTTGAAAACAGAGACGATGATGGAGTACTATTGGCAAAACTTCAAAGTTTAAGTTGTGAAAGGACAGTGAAAGAAGTGGCACTAGAAAGAGAGGTCTTCCAATCTTATGGTGGAGGTTGTCACTTGGCGGTGGGCATTTCTTCACGCTGGAATGACCAGGCCAAACTTCCTCGCCTTAATATCAGAGGAAAAGTAGATGAGCGTGAAATTGAAGAGCACCAGCTCAAAGGAAGAACCCTTCCAAGCTATGACGACCAACATGTCTTTGTCGGAATTCCAAAAGCGATTACTCTATCAAGCGGATCGCAAACAGTTGGTGATGAATTAACCTTAAAAACTGCGGCCCATAGTAATATGCTCGCCGAAATTGAAGAAGAGAATATTCTTATCACCAGT
>JBFHGF010000041.1:0-13195 GCA_041583335.1 Bacteriovoracaceae bacterium | reverse complement strand
GGTACAGGTACCAATTTCAATCACCAGACGTTCAAAATAGTCGAAATCTATTTAACGCCTTAACCCTGTTCCAAGGAGGTTGTCTAGCTATAAAGACTGTTGATATACCTTATATATCTGTTGGCAAATATAAGTTGTTAGCCGTTCTCCATAGTGAAGATCATGATTGGGGGTTTAGTGAAAACTTTATTTCTCATATTCGCGATGTAGTTGCTGCTCAACAAGGTGAAATTAAAGGATGTTCCTTACTTATTATTCATAATTCTATGCTAGACACACTGATTAACTCAGCAGAGAACATTGCACAAGAAAGTTGGGTTTGGCACCCATTAGAAATTAAATCTGCTCTTGAGTCATTAATTGATCCCTTAGATGAGAATAAAAGAGTGTCAGAGTGTCTATTAGAGCATAGATTTGAGCAAATTGTCGAAGACGGTGCAACCATGTTCGGTTTTGAGTCGCTATTCAAAGCTATGGTTGATGATGGCGATCTAAGGTTTGATGAAATCGGACTGTTAGAAGATCCTGCCCTAAAGACGTGGGATGGGCCAGTCGGACAGATAAACAAAAGACTTGAAGAAAATAAAAAGTTATATGAGAAACTTGAATACATAACCTATAACTTTCCTACCAGCTTTGAAGAAAAGCTCGGTGACATGGATTTTAGCGAGTCTTTTATTAAAAAGCATTTCAAAGAAGAAGATCTTGAGTCATGGAAAAAGACTCTGGAGTTTAGTGCCTGCGAGCAAGAGCAGCAGAAAAATAGAGAAAACTTACTAGAACTTGAAAAAGAATACATTTCTCGAGGTTCTTTACTGGTAAGGTCCAAAGCTGATACAAAAGCAGGTAAGAGAGATAAGCATCTGATTTTTTTACTGGACGAAGACCAAACTCAATTTGAAATAGAGTTTAGTTTTTTAGGCGGTAAAATTGAGAAAAAACAATGTTCATTTACAGATCAAAATTGTGACTCTCTAAACATCGGTTCTCCAGATAATACAGGCGGAAAAAGAAGTCGCGTTAGAGTTTCTGGAGAATATAAAACAGACGCAATCTATTTCAATTTCAAAGTAAAAAGAGACAAAGGTACAGAAACTCATAATTTCAGAGTGTTAGTTATACCCAAGGGTGAGTTCCTCGAAGAAGCGTTTCAATGTAGTTACCTGATCGAATCTAAAAAGCAACGAATTACTCTTCAAACAGAAGATAACTTCTTAAGAATTAGTGAAATAGATTCTGAAGTCGAGTTAGATAAAAATGCGCAAGTAGTTTCAAACCAAAAAGTAGGCATGATCAACTTTGAGCAAATTGCTCAAGAATCTGATCACATAGAGTTCACTGTAAAAGGCAAAACAACAAAGCTAAGCTTCAATGTTGAAGGAACCATTGCCACAGATACTCTTAGCTTACCATTACTGCTCGATCAAGACCGCCATCTAAAGCTACTTAATGATGACTACTTTGCAGTTTTTAACAAAGCTAAAAACAAAGTTCAAATTGATAATCAAGAAGTTGCTCCCAAGGGTAAGCGATTAACTCTTCTTCAATGGGAAAAAGAGTTATTAGATCAAGATTTATTGTATCTCAGCGCGCATGTTGATAATCATATTCAAATAAAAGATGTAGCCGTGGCATACCCTGAGCTAACCGCTTCATATTCAAAGCTTTTTGAATACTGCAAAGATACTGGTACACTCCCAAGCCTTTCGGGTTGGGGGGAAACGTATTGCAAACTAGTAAAAAATGTTGTCGATGCATTTAATACCGCCATATCGGACATCACTTACGACTCGATGTTGTCTAAAGAACAAAAAGGATTAGTGCATGTAGGCTTTGCAACCTTTAAAGATGAAGAATACCTAACGCCATACCATCCTTTGGTACTTGCCTATCATCTCTATTTAGTCGAAAAAATGAAAATTGATGACACAAATAGCTTCAAGAGTTTACCTAAAGTAACGTTAAGTAGGTTAAACGCCCAAGGATTATTACCTTTTATCTATGATGAGATGAATGACTTCTCATACACTAAATTAGAAACAGACAGTCCAATGTGGCTGAAGTTAATACCTCAACAAAATATTAGTTACGACTATATAAGAAAATTGGTTAGAGATAAGGTCACAGAGTTTCATGATGCCTTTAGCTGCTTATTCGCAAACGGCCCTAACTCAAAAATAATCATTAATTCTGTTAATAACGGTTTTAATAGAAAGCTATTTTTGGGGCTAATTGATTTTATCAAAAGGCGTAAAGACAAAGTCTGTCAAATTCATGTGAACCTTTACGACGACAGTGTAGAGTATTGTGAGTTTGATAGATTTGCAGACAATCAAAGCTATGATCAAATTAAGGCAGATTACGGTTTAGATAAAGGTAGTGAGAAAGATATTGCTGACTCTATGATCGATCTTATTAGAACACGTTTAACTTATAGCAAATTCAAAAACGTTAAGCTTGAAGACGGGAGCTACCAAGCCCAAGAATATGCCCATATCACCTTCTTTAAGAACAACAATAAAGTTCAAGCAACCGATGTTAATGTTAATGAAGAGCGCAGTGGTGTGGTGGCTGATGGCTTGTTAGCAGGTGAGGCATCAACTAGTAAAGAAGGAAGCTATTTTACTGTTTTTGGCCTTAAGAATATTGATTGCAAAGATAAACCACATCTGAAAATGGCTGAGCGGCTAAGTGGGCTAATCAAACCTTCTCGAAAAACAAACGAACAATACAGCCGTTCAAAATCTACCGCTTTAGCAGTGAGCGATAAGTTCAAGCAACTACTGAAGTGCTCTTATCATAGTTCCATTTGGACGACGATTATCGATCCTAAAGTCACCTTAGATTTCTTTGAAAGCGAAAAGAATGTTGTTCTCATTCATTACTCAGACAACTATACAAACTCCGTCAATTATGACGCTATTACTGTTACTGAAGAGTCCAACTTATACAAAAAAGTCTTAGAACAAGACCAAGGTGGTTTAATCGAAGAATTTAATGCCTTCAACGGTGAGTGGTTATTGAAAATGATCACTGCAAACGAAAATGAACGCAAAGAAAAGAAAGGAATTATTGGCGCATATAAGTTTGTTAATTGTTTACTAAATAGGTCGGATATTACCTGGATTCCATTGTCTGTAGCTGAAGTGATAAGAGTCGCAGGAAATATTGGACTCAAAATGGATGAAAGTGACTTTTCTAGAAATATTCAAGGTTATAAGAAAGGTTCTATTTCTGATGATGTACTGTTTGTTGGTTTCAAAGACCGCAACCTTATTCTAATGCCTTTAGAAGTTAAAACTGGTAAAAAGCAGACGCATAGTAAGGGTATATCGCAAGCCAGAGAGTTAAAGCGGTATTTAAGAGACGATATACTAAACAAAGATTCCTTAGCAGGTCATATTTATCGTGGTTTATTTATTAGGCAATTACTTATGCAAATTGATAAGTATGAGCTCTATAATGTATACGAAAATGGCTATTTTGACTCTCTGTTAAATAACCGTGAATGGTGGCTACAAGGTAATTATGCCATTAAAGATATTGCCGACTATCCTGAAGGATTCCTCGTCTCACATGTTGAGAATGACACCTTCTTTGAACCAACGTTCGAACTAAAAGAAGACATTCTCAAAATTCAATTACCAATTAGCTACTTACCGATATTTATTAAAACACCATTACAGGAGTTGTTTTCGAAAACAAGGCCTGAACAATTATGTCACATCGACAGCAAATACGTTTTAAACGGTGAAATAAGCTTAATTGATGCGACTACAGGCAATATAAATTTAACTAAGGATACTACTCAAATAGAAACTATGACTACTGCACCAGCAGTAGAAGAGTATTTACAAGAAAACAATAGCGAAACTGTTGATCAAGTTGAAGAGAGCCAAATACAAAAAGACAACCTAAAAGTACTTATTGGTCACGATATCAGAAATCAAGAAGCGGTACTTTGGGAGCCGACCAATACTGCCAAATTCATGAACACTAACTCTGGCATTATCGGGACTATGGGGACGGGTAAAACCCAGTGCACTAAATCGGTTGTAACTCAATTACATCGAAACCAACATTATAATGTTGACGGAAAACCAATCGGTATTTTGATTTTTGACTACAAATCAGATTATGTCGATGACAAATTCATTGCTGCCACTAATGGCAAAAAGTTCAACTTGTTTAGATTGCCTTATAATCCATTGAGCCTTTTTGGCTCAACGCCGATGCTACCTGTCCACACTGCTCGTGGCTTCTCTGAGACAATGGGCAAGGCATTTAACTTAGGTCAAAAACAGCAATTGAGATTAAGACAGCTAATAGCTCAAGCTTACGACATTGCTGGAATCAAAAAAGCTGACTCTTCTTCGTGGACTAAACCCGCTCCAACAATTGCTGATGTATGGGCTTTGTTTTTAGAAAGCGAACCTGCGGAAGACTCTTTATATGCAGCGCTAGAAAGCCTGCACGAGCTTGAAGTTTTCGAGAGCAATGTTGAGAAGTGCACCAGTTTATATGAGCTTGTAGATGGCATTACAGTTGTTGAATTGGCAGGGTACCCGTCAGAAATTCAAAGCTTAGTTGTCGCATTGACGTTAGATCTCTTTTACTCGCAAATGCAGAAGCAAGGAAAACCGGAAGTTAATGGTGACTTTAGACAAGTGACCAAACTGATATTGGTTGATGAGGCGGATAATTTTATGTCTCAAAATTTCCCTAGCTTAAGAAAGATTCTAAAAGAAGGCCGGGAGTATGGCGTTGGTGTCATTCTATCGACTCAAGATATCACTCACTTCAAGACAGGGGAGAACGATTACTCTTCTTACATTCTAAGTTGGATCGTTCACCGAGTATCTCAAATTAAAAATCAGGATATTAAGTCATTATTTAATAAAGACGATAAGGCTGACCAAGAGTACTTAATGAAGTCTATACGTGAGCTGGAGAAACATCATAGCTTGTATGTGGATGGTGATAAGAAGATTACAAAAATAAAAGACAAAGCGTTTTGGGAGCTGCCGCAGTGAGGATCATTGATGCTATAGAAAAGGTCTTAAAGGACAGTGCAAAACCTTTGACGCATGTTCAAATATTTAACTCTATTAAGAAAAATGACTTATTCACCTTTGGTGCTAAAGATCCTTGTTCTGTAGTAAGAAGTAAATTGAGAAAACACTGCTACAACCTAGATTTTCCGAGCGCCAGTCCTGTAAAACTGTTTATTATTTCTGATCAAAAGGCCTCAAATAACAAACCTCTTTATTCACTTTATAACTCGGAAGTCAAGCCATCTACAGAACTTGAGACAAATAATTCGTCAAACGAACAACTGGTGGAAGAGGTTATTCATAATGGGTATAAAGTTCACTTGGCTAATTTAAAGAGCCAACTCTTGACTATGATTAAGTCTGAAGATCCTGCATTCTTCGAGACGTTAGTAGTAGATTTGTTATTAAAGATGGGTTATGGATGGAATGAAACAACTTCAGGTCGAGCTGTTGGCGGTATTGGAGATGGCGGTATAGATGGAGTGATCAGCGTGGACAAGTTAGGCCTTGAAAATATATATGTTCAAGCCAAAAGATACACTAACACCAAAGTTCCTGCGAAGGAAGTTAGAGACTTTGCTGGGGCAATGGTTGGCGAGGGTGCAAGAAAGGGAGTTTTCTTCACTACTTCTGATTTTACGAAACAGGCTCTAAGTTACGCTATGGGGGTTCAGGGTATGTCTATAACTTTAGTTGACGGTGCTTTATTGGCGGAACTCTTAATTCAGCATGAAATGGGGATTGCACCGATCAAGAAGTATACAGTGTATGAAGTTGATAAGAACTTCTTTTCAAACGACTAGGAGTTGACGTGTTAATTTTTATCATTGTATTAATTACTTTCCTTTTATTCACGCTAGGATGGGAGAAGCTAGGTAAGGCTAGGCCATATACCCTTACTTTCAGAGAACTTCTAATAACCGTCATTTGTTCGATATTTCCAATACTATTAGCAAGCTTGATAAAAAGCTGGTTCACACCTGATACATTTAATAATTCATTTCTATCAAGTTTTAAGCAAGGCCAAGCATTTCTATACACTTCCGCTTTTTTATCCGCATTCTTTGTTCTATACGTAAAAGACAACAAAAAGCCCCCCGGCTGGATTCTAGCAATGTTACTCTTTTCTGGGTTAGGAGGCGCGTTATTGTATACTTTTGACTATTCTAGCCAGATATTAAACCTGAACTCTTATGCCAATGATGGAGTAATAAGTGCAATAGAGTTGTCAATAATATTATGTGTATTTATCGTATGGTTTTGGTCAACGTTACCATCTAACTTGGATCACTCCTCAGGAGCAGGTGCTGCACAAAAGCAACAGGAAGAACTAGAAGAAAAATTCAGAAATAAGGAAGTAAAATAATGCCCACTAT
Source organism: Bacteriovoracaceae bacterium (assembly GCA_041583335.1). Lineage (GTDB taxonomy): Bacteria > Bdellovibrionota > Bacteriovoracia > Bacteriovoracales > Bacteriovoracaceae. The sequence goes on along the minus strand of JBFHGF010000041.1, from coordinate 6,765 downwards.
ATCAATCGATGCTATTCGCGTCTGTCAACCAATTGGTGATTTCTATGTTGGTGTAATGAATGCGGACGATCTAATTTCAATTACTTATTCTGATGTTAGAAAAATGCAAAGAGAAGTTGAAGATTATCTTGGTATTCAACGAGAACTGAAATCAAGTAGAGTAAAAGAAATTACAGAATATATTGGTACTTTAGATGCAACATTCCCCAATTCGATCATTGTGTCAATAAAAGGTAGGTACGTCTCTTATTTTGATGGAAAAATGCACTTAAACTTTGATGAGTTTGAAAAAGAAAAGATCGCTAAAGTATTGGATGGTCAACATAGGTTAGCTGGCTTTAATACTAATAACACGAATTTCCAGACTTATGATGGAGAAGAATCTCCATTTCAACTTTTAGTTACGTTTTTTGTTGAAGCTGACATTTCCACTCAAGCTAAAGTTTTTGCTATGGTAAATCAAAACCAAACTAAAGTTAATCCAAGTTTGGTATATGACTTAGAATCGCTGTCTATATCTCGTAGCCCAGATAAAACAGCACACCAAATAGCTGTATTACTTAATAAAGAGAAAAATTCTCCATTTTTTAAGAGAATAAAGAGACTAGGTGTAAAAAGCATTGATTCTTATGGCAATCATGTTGAGGGTGAGGTGTTGACGCAAGCTGCCTTTGTTTCAAATGTAGTAAAGTTGTTATCTCCAAAACCTAAAGAAGATAGAAATCTTTTACTAGGCAAGAAGAAAAAGTTCTTATCATTCGGCGATAAGAAGTTTAGCTATATGGATGAAAAAAGCCTGCAACGTTGTGTATTTAGAGAGTGCTTTGTTAAAGAGCAAGATGAAATAATAGCTCATAATATTTTCAATTACTTTGCTGCTGTTGCGTCTTTATGGCCTGAAGAATGGGATTCGAATAACGGAAAGTCAGTATTAAATAAAACAGTCGGTTTTATCGCATTAATTAGATTTTTAAGAACGTGTGTAAATACTTTGAAAAAAATAAAGAAAGTTTATGCTAATGATATTATTTCGGCCAAGGATTATTTATTTCTTCTTAAATCGACAGGAGTTTTAGCTGATTTCTTTTACACTGTGGATGCAGTATCAAAGTCATCAGGAGAGATCTTTAACGCATTAAATAACAATTTCCTTCATGAGTACCGTAATAGTACAGGGGAGCTTGATATAAGTGCAATATCACGAAATATGCAGCTTAACGAGTAGTTAGGCTGCAAGTAGCCCAAATTGTTTACAGGGTCAAAACATTGCTTTAAGGTAAAACTCAAACTTCCACATTTAATCACATAAGTTTTTGAGTAAACTCAAGTAGTGATTTTAGATTTCTCAATGATGCGATTCCATGCTCTACGTGGGCTGCCCAAGCTTGTTGGAGCTGTTTACCTTCTAATTCAGGATAATTATGCTTCAACAGTAACTCAGTCACATTTTGAGTTCGACCTAGCCAAGTAATTTTGTCTAACGTTAAATTTCCATTGGTATTGTAATCAGCTTCAGGTTGATACCTGAAGTCAGACTCTATCGACCTGAAGAAGGCTATACGGGCGGAAACATTAGGAGTTATCCCTGTATACGCTTTTAACTTTTTCAGTTGCTCTTCAACTGTACGTGAAAGCTGCATTCTATTTGGCAACATTACACAGCCTCCATTTTCTTATTATTCCAGAAATATCCTTCAGTAAGTGAAGAACATCGTGTTTTCTCATCAAATATAATTTCAAATGCATGTGACACTTCTGGAGAGAGTGACGAATAAAAGTCTTCATCTACTTCAGTATCAGTAGATAATAAAATTACTTGCTCACCAGCTTCAGGGAAATAGTGCTTAATTAGCTTATCTCTATGCTTTGAGTCGAGCCTTCCTACAGGGGTGTCTACAACCACAGGAAGTACTTTACCTGACAACTTTCCAAGCGCCTCTAATATCGCGAAAGCAAAAATTTGCTTCTCTCCCGCAGAAAGGGATTTTCTGTTAATTTCCACTCCTTCTTGATCAACAAGAACCACATCAAAAGTCACAGGGTTGATCTTAGCGGCAAGCTTTAAGTCTTCTTTTCTAGCCAGCTTTCTATAGGCTGAGGTAAATAACTTTTCAAGTTGATTAACTCTCAAGTTAGTTAGTTTATCAGAAAATTCGTTTAAAACTCCCTGAGTAGCGTTCACTCTTGAGGCTGCTTTTTGCAGCGACTTTTCATTCTTTTGTTGATTGAAAAGTTTCTCTAATCTTTTTGCCAATTCGACAGCCTTGCTCATGGCTGATTGCGCTTTTAAAAGAGTCTCTTTGTAAACTTCTTTTTCTTTAGCCAGCTTTTTATCAAGCTCTCGTAGTCGTTCATATAAGCGAATCAATTCCTTTTCGTCTGGTGCGCGTTGAATTTTAAGAGTTAACGAGTCTAATGCTGATTCAGCTTGTTTTAACTCTGTTTGTAATTTACGTAGGTTAGATTTAGATGTCTGCGCTTCATTATTTAGACTTTCTAGTTGATGAAATTCACGATCAGAAATATCCAATTTAATAGATTCATCATCAATGCATTCTTTATTTTCACCTATAAACGTAGTTAATAGACTACTGATGACATCTTCATCTGAAGAAAGCGCTGCCGAAAGCGTTGCTGCCAAACTTTGTGTTTGCATTTCGAACTGTGCTTTAAACGCTTTCTTTTCTTTTAACTCTTTTTCGCTTTCTAAATGTTCGAGAAGTCTACTAATAGCATTAGGTGCTAATGACAAAGGAAAAGCCCCTTCAAGTTCGTGTAGTACTTTACCCTTAACCGTGGCTATTTCACTTTCGAGTGATCTTTGCCTACTTTTTTCTTCTGACTTTGTTACAGCCCACGCTCCGCCTCGCTCTTGAATACTCTTCTCTATTTGTTTCATTTCAAAGCGTATACCCGTTATTTTGGGATAGAGTTCACTGGCTTGTTCTTTATGAGCGTCAGCTTCCGCCTTGTATTTTTCCTTTTCTATTTGCAGGGCAGCAATATCCTTTTGAATAGTTTTTGATGCCTTGTTTTCACTCTCTTTGTTCAAATAGATATCGAGATCTATATTGAGTCGCTCAATAATATCTAAGCCAAGTAACTTCTGTACTGCTTCTTTTAGATAAACACCTGTATCATCTTCAGCAAGTTTTGCTATTTTCTCCCCGTCAAAGAAAAATAAATCACCGATACCCGGCGGGATCATTTCAGATAGTATTGACTGTATTTGATCTGGTGTTAAATCTGACTCGGCTTCCTCATGTTCAAAAAGAACATTCTCTTTTCCATCAGCTCCCCATGAGCGACTTATTTTAAAAAAACCATGTTTGCCTTGATGGGTATGCGTGAACTCTAGGCTAATTGATGCCTTAGCCGTTGGCTCATCCTTCTTAGCTTTGTTATTTAACTGCTGAGAAAGGTATGCCGCATATTCTTTGTTATTGTTCAGAGAGCCTAGAGATTTTTTACCTAGTAACAATAACCTAATGGCTGTAAGAATTGATGTTTTACCAGCTCCATTTAAACCACCAAAAAGCACAATCGGCTTTGATAATAGACCGTCTTTCTTTGGCTGGAGATTTAAATTGTGCGACCCGTTAAATACTCTGAAATTGGTCAAAGTTAACTTCTTGAAGATCATTGCTGCATCTCCTTAGCTAAAGATGCATTAATTGCTTCAAGTTCCGCTTCAAAGTCTTGAACTTCTTTTGATTGATTGATTTGGTTCTGCCTAATACCTTTGTTTTGCTTAATTATCTCTTCAGCAGACTCCCAATCTTGCTGAATAAGGCTACCAATTTTCTTGTAAATACCTGTTCGCCTTGAAAGACCGGACATTGAAATTTCTAAATCGATCAGTTTTCTAACTAAATGCGGAGAAATACCATGCTCAGGAGCAATTTCTGAGATCAAAAGAGAGTCTTCTCTACTAAACTGGTTTGTATCATCAACTGACCAGTCGAGATCATAACCAAAGACTTCATTGAATATTACGGGTAAATCATCATCCCAATCAGGCTCATTGGGATCGTTTAGCCACTCATGACGTACCGCATGTAATTCAGGAACAGTAATCAATTCTACATTTTTACCAGAATCAACTAATCGCTTTTGAGTTTTTAGAAGCAATTTAAGTGCAACCTTACGATACTTCAGAAAGTATGGTCCAGTCGTATAATCGTCAGTTAATATTTTTTCACCATCCTCTTTTAAGGTTTTAAAAGCCAAGCGACCATCTCTACGGATGTGGTTTCTGTACTTTTTCTTAAGTTTTGGTGAAGTGCTTCTTGATAATATATTTCTGTACTTTAGGAGTGGTTTCATCCACTCTTCGCCATTTTGTACAAGGCTCTCCATTGCTCTATCTTTAGTTACAACGGTGCATGTCCAACAACCAAAACGTGAGTTACCACATGATGGAGTTGTCTCATCAATTACCATTGGGCATTCACCTTGTCCTGATGAATCTTTATATAGATTCCAAAGCAAAAGGTTTTTGCCTCCCCAAGGGTTTTCCCATTCAAGGTCATACTTATCAAACCATTTGTTTTTAATGCCATATGGTGTTTCTTCACTTACCAAGTGACAAAGTCTGAGGATCTTCCAAACATCATCAACTCCCCACATATCAATTGGAGTATAAATAAAGGCATTTGCTAAAGTGGTGTGTTTTGCCAAGTCAGAGCCATCTATCTTGTGCTTGGCAATAACTTGGGCGCGAGAGGCACTTTCTTGAGAACGGGACCCAAGCACAACTATTACTTCATCAAACTGACTTACCTTATCAGTAATAAATGATGAAACCGGATCAATTTTCATCCGTTCTGTACACCAACGAAATTGCCGCGTTGGAGCAGGGTAACCTTTTCCTAGTAAATTAACCCAAAATGTTTGGTTGGTTTTTGGAACTACTTTATGTGATGTAATCGGCAACTTGTCACGCTTTGCTCCCCGTTGAATAGCCTGAAGAGAATTATTCACATGGCTTACCACAATCGGAGTTTCAACTAAGGTATCAGAAGCAACAACAAAGATTTCTTTATGCCGCTCTTCAGGTTTAAGTCCCAATAATGCTAGATACACCAATACCATGACGGCAGAAGAGTCCTTACCACCACTGTAACCAATAACCCAAGGTCTTTTGTCACTCAAATATATACGTTGAACGTTAGCCACGTAGTCAGATAATAGGCTTTCCGCAAATTTTTCGTTTTCAATGAAATCAATATATTCATCAAGGTCGTATTGTTTTTTTAAAGTCATTGATTCAATAACTCTTTTTCTTTAGATATATCTTCATTGATTAATTTCAGACCAATTTGCCGTTTAATCTCTACAGTCGTTAAGAAGATGTTGGAACTTGCTTTCGACAAGCGACCATGCTGCATTGCTCTTTGAGACCAAACGGGGTTTGATTTTCTCCAATCGATCTTGTTTAATTTGCCTAATGCAGAGTTTCTGGATTCTTGTGACATATCCAGTAAATCCCTTCCTACTTGCGCTAATGCTTGAAGGCCAATTCCATGAGCAGTAATGTAATCTTGCCTAAACTCACAAACTGACAATGATTTCGTTTGTACTAACTTCCACTCTGGAAGTTGCTCATTTAATTGATTCCAAAAGGCTAACGCGATTTCCTTTTCATCTTCTGAGAACTCGTCCTTGGGTCCTTTCCTTAGAAGAGCACGAGTGGCATGTTTAATTGCACTTAAAGCAAAAATTTTATTACTTTTAATTGGAATACTGCTTTTTTCCATTTCTGTAAAACCAATAAATGGAATAGCATTCCTCGCAAGAAACTTTGCGACTCTTGAACTGGGATCTCTATCGTCATATAGAGTTGATAGAGATGATGACGGTCTAATTGCATGTTGGTTGAGATCAGCAAACATTTGCTGACTTCTATTCAAACCTTCGTCTACATAGAAAACAATTGCGATGTTATCTTGCCCAAGTTCAGGCTTAGTTTTTATTGCTTCTTCAATGGCTGCTCTGCGATGTTGGCCATCATTAATTAAAATACTCGCGTTCATTGAAACTTTCAAAATCCCTAAATTAGGAGCTGCGTCATTCTCTACAAACCTAACTTCTGAGCCAACGGAGGCTGTTAAAGCTGAAAAAACATAATCATCAGGGTTATCTACTAAATAACGGCTCATTTCAGGTATGCGAGACTTATTAAGAGTTCTTTGGGCACGGAGTTCAGGTGGAACCTCTTCTTCGTCATAAATAAATATTTTGGGAATTATGCGCAAAGGACAAGTAGCTATATAGAATGGTCTGCCAGCTTGGACTCCTCTTACCGCAGGAAAGGAGTAACAAAAGTCGTTTTCTAGATTATACATATTATTAAATTTCATAAATGTTACGTTAAATTTTTACGTACCATCAGGTGAAAATCAATAAAAAACGTGAATAATTCACTATTATTAAGTTAGTGGCTCACTAAATATACATTTGCTTGAATTGAGGTTTCACTAAAATTGGCTTTCCCGCCGAATTATTTGTTCCTTATTTTTCACTTAGGGCTCGCTTTTTCAGATTTAGAGTGTCCGTCACAACATTATTAAACAGACTTGTGACGGAGTATATGAAACATAATCAAACATCACTCAATATTCTGAATTTGCTCTCGCATCTGCTCTATCAGCACTTTGAGTTCCACCGCTGAATTGGTGATCTCGGTGTTGATGGATTTTGAGCCTAGGGTGTTGGCTTCGCGGTTGAACTCTTGCATCATAAAATCCAAACGTCTGCCGCAGG
>JBFHGF010000040.1:0-13363 GCA_041583335.1 Bacteriovoracaceae bacterium | reverse complement strand
TGTGCTTCTCCCATATTGAGCTTATAATTAGAAAATATCAGTTTACTTTCTCCAGAGCGCTCAATCTTTTTCTCACCTTCCCCTGGTGCAACGACCTTTTGCTTAGTAGTCACAGATATTTCATTAGGCATACCAAAGCCACTTACATTTTCATACTTAATTTCAGTATTGCTTTCCGTTACCTGGGGACCTTGAATCATCTTTGCTTGAACACCTTCAAGCACCCATTTGTTTTTTGACCAAGCCTTTTTAGCATAGTCAAATACCGAGTCTTGAAATCCAAGAGGGCTGTAACTTTTATACTTTTTCAGTATTCCATTACTATCAAAGGCCACTTCGATTTTATTAACGGCCTTGGTATTTGTAGGATCTTCCCCTTCATAAGTAGTACTGCCACGGGAAGAGCCTTTTTTCTTCAACTCATACCCTCTTATTCGTGGAGCCAAGTCCTGAGGGATTAAGTAATCGATGCGATTAATAATTAATCCAACTAAGCTCTTTTTTAGCTGCTCAAATCCACGAGGAATCCCTTCCACATCAATATCAACCTTACCTGGATACATCCAATACAATTTATAATAAACCTCTTCTCCTACCTTAACGGTGACATATTGCTTTTTCACCTGCTCGGTTAGTCCCTCAAGTCTAATTTCACAAACAACATCTTTTAACCCTACCTTAACAGGGCTATATGACATAAGATCGAAGTCGGAAACGGCCGTGTTCCCATAGGCCAGAGATATAGATATCGTAAAAAAAGTCAGTATTTTAAAGAACATAGTTCACCTCATAACTGGTCTTATTGTCTCAGTCTAAAGTATAAGTATCAACGATAGAAAGCTTTTGCCGCCAGTGACTATCAAAGTAAACCTTTAGGTGTTTTTCTTTTTTAAAAGTAACCATTCCTGGACTTCCTTTCACTGCCTTTAAGTTCTTTACAGCGGTATAAATAACTGGAATTTCATTTATTTCTATACCATTTAACTCAACTAATGCCGAAGCAAGAGTTTGTAGGTCATCAACCTCTAAATTTACTCCACTATTCTTTACGATCATGTGTCCACTTTTCATTCCTTCCAAATGAATCCATATATCTTCTTTTTTTCCAAACTCTTTGCGAATATAGTCATTTTCTTGTGCTCTTCTTCCTAGATAGCACTTTGTATTTTTATAGATAATCTCGATATAGTTTTGATGTCCCTGCACCGTAGTTTTCTTTTTTTCATAATTCCATATGGGCTGAATAATTTTTTGATCCTTAAGCTGGAAGCTTTCTGTTTCTTTTTCAGCGCTTAATCGTTGCACTTCTATTTTATCCATTCGTTCTTTGACTATACGACGAGACTTTTCCCAACCTTTAATCTTATCAAAAAGATACTCTCGTTTTTTAAAGTGCCCTTCAATGCCCCGAAAGCTCACCTTAAACCTGCCCTCGCCTACAGCACTAACCTCCTCTAGGTTCTTATCTGTCCATGGCCTTAAGCTATCAACGCCATTAAGAAGAACGAGTTCGGCCCTCATTTTTTGCAGGGTCTTTAATTTCTTACTATATTTTTGGGAACGTTTCTCAAGATCCTTCTCTCGATTTAAATAATCATCAATATCAAACTTACTATCTTTGTTGCCGAAGTCTACCTGTGCAAATCCTAAGTCTTTGAAAAGCAAGCCTAAGTTTAATTCATCTTCTTCGGCCCATGTATCTTTAACTTTCCCTTCCCAGCTTCTAAATACTTCAATTTCCTCGCCAAGATATTTAACATGTGTAAAGAATAGGTCTCGTCCTCGCCAAAAGAAAATCATCTCTTGAATTATCGATTCCTTTACACCTTTAATTCTAAGAACTCTGTCCTCTTTAGAAACTTCCATATCTACAACTTTCATCCCTCTCCAGTAATGACGTGCAAACTGCAGGAACCTATCTTGAACTTTAAATTCTTGAGGAAGTTTACTTTTACTAAAGTCAAACCCCTGATACTGGGCTCCCCTACCAATATAAAGATAATAAGTTGCTCCTGGAACTCGACACTGAAGACAGAGTACATGTGGTGAAGTCGTTGCCTGTTGGATTACAGCATGACCTTTATTTTCTAGAATCTCAGAAAAAATCTCGACTTTCTGTGTTAAATTATTTAAAGATTGTTTCATGGACACTTCCGTAAACTCTGGTAATTACTTCTCACTCAAGGATCATCTCGATCTTAAGGCCTTACTCGACCTTCTTTCAAGTTTCTTCCATTTTACTCAAACGAAGAACTTTATAAAGAAGTCACCTCTAAGAATTGGACAAGAGGATATTGCTCTTCTTTATTACCACCAAGATCAGTTGCTCGCTATTGAAAACTGGGATCAGCATATAAAGGATCAACTCACCCTTATTCATGCCGATCTTTCCTTTGAAAAAGTTTTGAAAAAACTTTCTCGCTACCAAGTTCTTGATTCCAAAGAAATTTATCAAGTTTATAAATGCATTAATCAATATGGAAAATTGGCAAAGGTATTTTCTCTTAAGGGACATACTAATATTCCCAAGCAGGAAATCGATTCTACATTTAAGTATATTCGAAAAAATGTACCTCAACTCTTTGATGAAAAAACAGAGGACATCGTTTATTACAAACACCCTGTTCTTTACCCTATTGATCAAAAAATTAAAGAATGCGCAAAGCAAATTCGAGAACGCTTAATAAAAATTACTTCTGATTGGTCTGCAAAAGAACTTCTCCAAACTCAAAGCCATGATATAGTTGATAATCGCTATTTACTCCCCGTACGCTCCGATCGCTATAATTCTAATCTTGGTAAAATTGTATATCGCTCAAATAGTGGAAACACCCTATTTGTTGAACCAAATTCTCTTAGAGAAATGGCCAACACTAAAATTGAACTAGAGGCACAGCTAGAAAGAGAAGTTCACAAACTACTAAAGGCAATCTCTGACGCTCTCGCCGACCAGGCTACTTTTTTAAAAAACATTTTTAACTTCTTCATTGATTTAGATTTTGCAAGTGGTCGTCTAAAGGCGGCTCATACACTCAGTCTAAGTAAACCAGAAATTGATAAATATGTTAAAAAGATTCATATGAAGAATCTTTTTCATCCTTTAATAGCTAATCCTGTAAAAAATGATTTTAATCTCAATCGTAAATCTTCAGGTTTATTAATTAGTGGACCTAATACTGGAGGGAAAACGGTATTATTAAAATCACTTACCTTATCACTCCTTCTTCCCCATCTTGGCTTTTACATTCCGGCCCATGCCGCTATTATTCCTTACTGTGAGAGCATTCACTTCTTAAGTCATGACAACCAAGATCTAGCAGAAGGGCTCTCTAGCTTTAGTTCAGAGGCCATTGTTTATCTAAATCTTTTTAAAAATATTAAAAAGGGCGATGCTATTTTTATCGATGAAATTTTTAATTCGACATCTTCCCTCGAAGCTTCAGAGTTGGCATTGGCCATTGTTAAAGAATTAAAGGACAGGGGAGTTTTTGTTTTTATTTCTTCTCACCACGAAAATTTAAAGCAATGGGTGTTTAACGAAGACCTACTTGAAAGTGCACACATGGGTTTCAAAGACATCGACAGCACACCGACTTATATACTTCACCAAGGTTCACCAGGTAAAAGTTATGCGAAAGAAGTTTTTAAAAATCTAGAGCGCCAAATCCTTGGTTCAAAACTTATTTCTCAGCGTATCGTTGCACCATCATCTGATCATGATCTTGTAGAAAACAAGATTGCTCAACTCGAAAGGATTGAAAATGAGAAGAGGTTAGGTCAAGAGAACGTTCTTGAGGAACTTGAAAAAGTAGAAAAAGAAAAAGAATCCATTAAGGGCCTACTTGAGATGGAACGCAAACGTCTTCAAGAAGAATTTGACTTTAAATGGAAAAAACTCAAAAAGAAAACACTTGATGAGGCTGAAAAAATCAAAAAGGGGAGTAATCGCTCCGTCACAAAGCTTGCTGGAAAGCTGAGTGAACTTAATCCTGAAGCTGCAAATCAAAGTATTGGTACTGTTTTGGACAAAGGTCCCATCGACACTCCAGAGTTGGGAATGACTGTTTATATAAAGGCCCTTGGTAAAGAAGGTCAGATCATAGCCATTGCAAAGGGCAATAAGAAAGTTCAGCTCAATTGCAAAGGTCTAAAGATCTGGCAACCACTCTCTCAAGTCCGTCTAAGTAATTCCTCTCACAAACCAAAGCCTCAAATGGTTAGTGTTTCTGTTTCTAAGTCAGAAGACTATAGTCGAACTATGAATCTTGATGCCCGTGGTATGCGAAGAGATGAATTCTTACAGCAAGCAGAGCTCTACATTCTAGATGTCATTAACGGCGACCTACCTTTTGTTGATATCATTCATGGACATGGTGATGGTGTACTCAAGTCTTCGCTCTACAAACTTCTTCAGCGCTTCAAAGACGATGTCCACTTTGACTTTGTGGAAGGCAACCAAGGAACGACTAGGGTAGAATTAATCCACTGAAGTCCCTATTCTATCAGACCGGAACACAATATCCTTGGTACCGTCCTCCGGAACATTTAAAGACATCCAAATCAGAAATGCTTTCCCTTTAATAAATTTATGGGGAACAAATCCCCAAAAACGTGAATCATATGAGAAGTCACGGTTATCACCCATTACAAAATAGTGGCCAGGTGGTACGGTCTTTTTATCGTTATTCACTACAAAGTAGTTATCATTATCAACTTGATATACATAACTCTTGTCGTCCACATAAGTTCGATAGAATGAGAGGTTATTATCCTTAAATTTCTCATCCATCGTTTCCATATATTTCTTAGAATCGAGTTTTATCGTTTTTAGTTTCTCTCCATTTAAATAGACAAACTTATTTCTAATCTCGATTGTATCCCCGGGAAGCCCCACAACCCTTTTGATATAGTTGATATTTGGATCTTTTGGATACTTAAAGACAATGATGTCGCCGCGTTCTACAGGTTTTTCACCAAAGAGATAAATAGGATCTGATGAAAATGACGAAACAGTGAGGTCAGTAAAGGGAACCTTAACCCCATAAGCAAATTTGTTAACGAGAATAAAGTCTCCAATTCGCAGAGTAGGAATCATTGATCCTGTTGGTATTTTAAATGGCTCGTAGACAATGGATCTAAATACGATAACAGCAAAGAAAATGCTACAAATAATGAGTAATTCTCTTAGGTAGGTCTTAACCTTAAATCTACGAGAGGGAAGTGGTTGCTGCTCTACTTCTACCTCACTACCCTGGTCTTTTTGAAGTTCCTGATGATCTTTATTATCTTCAAAAAATGTTTTTTCTTCGTTGGTTTCCATTAGGAACCTTTAGAGACTAACCTCTCTGTTGGTGCAGATTTTTCATCTTCAAGCTCCTCTAAATAGGCCTTGATTACCTGCTTCGCAATAAATGAGGACTTATAGTACCATTTTTTTCCATTCACGTTCATAATAGCGACAGAAATACCGTTCTTCTCTGGTTGATAGTATTCACTATCTTTATTTGGCTTAGCATAGAATGCCAGCCAATCCCGTTTACCATAGGGAATACCGCCCGTAATACTTCCCGTCTTTGCTCCTAACGTAAAGTGCTTACTGATTCTTCTCCCATCTCTGCCACGTGTTAGCGCTCTGGCCGTTCCTCTAAGAGTTGTAAACTCCATCATTTTAGCAAGATCTTTTGAGGTTTCAGGATTTAAAATAACTTTTTCCCATTCTTTATAATGAAATTGCTGTCCTTCCATTTCTACTTTCTTCAAAATTTTTGGATTTCTAAACAGACCTTCATTTGCGACAACAGAAACAATTGTTGCAGCATGGACCGGAGATATTACTGTTTTCTTATTGAATCCAGAAGCAAGCTCTGCCAACTGGTATTGTGATTCAGGCATAATAAATTGACTAGGGCCAAGGTTGAAATCGGTCATCAAATCTTTATTAAACCCAAACTTAAAGGCCGTCTTAAAGATAGACTGACCGTTTGACCTATTAATTGCTGCTTTTCCAAAGACAACATTATTTGAATACGCAAAGGCTTTCTTAAAGCTAAGCCATCTTGTCCAACGACTTATCTTATTCTTCAATTGATATTTATAGAGGGTTGTTCCTCTTCCTCTGTAACTAAACTTTGTACTGGGCTCGACATCTGCATTTTCGAGAAGATCTGCTGTCGTCACAATTTTAAATAAAGAAGCTGATGGGTGAGTACTGGTAAAAGGAAGGCCGTAGTTAATTTCTCTAGTATCCCTATCCACACCAGCAACGGCCTTTACACTACCTGTTGCATTATCAAGCACAACAACGGCCGTATAATCGGAAGGATAACGTTTCAGTATTTTCTCTAGTTTCCTTTGGAAGGAGCGATCTATTGTGTATTCTAAATTGATTTGCTTATCGTCGTAGACAAGCTTATCTGGAAAAGTCGACTCGCTTGTTAAAAGCTGGCTTACAGAGCCTCTAACATAACTTTTAATGCGAGCGATTTCTTCTCTTCTTTGATTTTCTAGGTGATCTTCTACTTTAAGGTAAGCTAGTCCCGAACAAAGTAGTACCGTGGCGATTGCTATTTTTTTCTTCATAGCTTCTAGTCTATTACGGTTGATAATTTTTTCCTATGACAAAAAACTCTTTCGATACAGAACGGGTGGATTTTGGTTTTAGAAAGCTATATTCACCAAATATATTTTTTTGTTCTTTCAAGAATACCTGAGCTTGATGCGAATCAAAGACCTTGATTACAAAGTTTCCTCCAGGCTTTAAAAATACAGGAAGGATGTGAAACACCTCTTCTACTAGGTTTAAGGAGCGATCCTGATCCACAGAACGTATTCCTGTGGTATTCGGGGCCATATCTGAGATCACAACATCAAAGAAATCTTCTTCTTCTAGGTCCTGTGGTTTCGTCACATCAAAGATGGATTTCTCAAAAAGCTTCACATTACGCAGTGTCGTGAGTTTTTTATTAATAGGCTTAATATCAATTCCAACGACACAACCTTCTTCTCCCACACTTTCGGCCGTATACTGGGTCCATGATCCAGGGTGGTAACCAAGATCAACTACCCGATTTCCGGCCTGTATAATTTTATACTTCTTATCTATCTCTTCCAGTTTATAGACGCTCCTCGCCAAGAAATTTTCTTTCTTTGCTTTTTTAAAATAGTGGTCTTTAACTTTAAAGCTCACGAGAAACCTCCAAACGATTGTTCTTTAAATTGCTGCATGTTTTCATTCATAAAATTTCTTACATTTATTTTCAAAGTTTTCCACATTTTTGTGAAAATTATCCTTAATAAATTTCTAAAAAAAATATCTTTTATCTTGACTTGGATACTTTATCCACAAATTAAGCCGAGTTATCCACAATTTCAAATCCGCACACTGAGTCAACTTATAACTCGGTGTAATATTTTTTACGTTTAAAAACAGATAGTTAAGGGGATGCACATCATCAAAGGCTAAATAAGTATTAATGAGTAAATAGATTAATTAACAATTTGGGCCAAGTTATTCACATTTTACTCAAACCTTAACAAAGCTTGCATCACCAAAGGGTCATCCTGCTACTATTTACCACTGCTCAAAGATTCTTAGAAGAACTTTCACACGACCTTCAAAATGTGAGTCTAAAAGGCAGATGAGTATATATATGAGATAAATCATATTTCGACTTGAACGCAACCTACTCATCGTTTGAAAAATTAATTCAAGTGGAATCAAACTCAATGTCGTCATTATCCACATGAGTGAAAACCCAGTAAATATACCCGACCCCGTCACTAGGTTAAATAACGATAAGATCACAACCGATACCGTTATATAGCGCAGATACTCTACATTAAGCTTGAAGTTCTTAAGTAGAGACCAGTTAACATTCTTGTAAGACATTACACCAAGGAGGAGCCCAATTGGTGCCAGCGCAAAGAAGGCCTTTCTCTGAAAGATATATGAAATTTGCTCAAAGTAACCAGCATCAAAATTTATTAATGAAAAGTTTCTTGTTGTTGTGGCCAAGACAATAATTAAAGAAAGAGATAGCCCAAAACTTGCGTATCGAAACAGCTGCCTTTTGAACCAGCTTGTCTTATCATTCAAAAAATAGAAAATTAAAACCAAATGAGGAACCCATAGCACAACCCATAGCTTATTGATCAAAACACCGTACATTCCAACAAGCCCAAAGAATAACCCCGTTCTATAGGTAGAGCTTCTAATGACCCACAGTAAACTCCAAATCCATAATAGAGAGTACGTGGTAGTAATCGATACTCCAAAGTCTGCAACTAAAAGTTTCGTCCACGACCAACTTGATAATAGGGCAAAAATCCCCAATAGAGAGAGCCTGCGTGAAATGATAAATCTTAAAAAGGCGTAGAAACAAAAAAGAAAAAGACCCAAGTTCACAAAGTAAAAATGTAAACTCCAGGCCAATCTAAAAAGTTCTTCATATTTTAAGAAGGGGTAGTAATTTACTTTTAAAAAGTTCCAATAAATAGGTGAGATATGCTCATTGGGATCAAAG
Organism: Bacteriovoracaceae bacterium; assembly: GCA_041583335.1. Classification (GTDB taxonomy): domain Bacteria; phylum Bdellovibrionota; class Bacteriovoracia; order Bacteriovoracales; family Bacteriovoracaceae. Next base: position 4,841 of record JBFHGF010000040.1, on the reverse strand, counting down.
AATAACTTTAGTGCTTCGTGATTATTAATCGTTGGTAAGTCGGGAATGGAAATCACAAAGAGAGTAAGTATTAGTGTAACCAGAGTTTTTTCAAATGAATCGAGATAGCGAAACTCTGTAAAGTTTGAAGACATGGACTCTCTAATAATTTTTCCACGTGTCGGCCAGGAATAGAAAATTCCCAAAACGGCCCAAGTCGTCCAAAAGGCATTATTAATCCACTTACCAGGAAGGTAACTTAGAAAGTTAAAATAGATGAAGAAGAAGAACATTCCCAAGAAGACTCGGTAAACCAGCCGGTCCATGGAGCTATTTACCCTAAAGTAGATTTTGAGGCGGTGATCAATCTCTTTGCCCAAGAAAAACCACTGGCTACATATAAAGAGGATAAATAGAGAGATCGCTACCGCCTGTATAGCGGGAGAGACTAGCATCGTCTTTGGAATCCAGATAGGAAGTAACAAGAAGGAAAAGTATGTAACTACCCGAATTATAAAGAATTTTGACTTTAAATATAGAATTCCCGACCTAGGGGCTAAAGTATTTTCCATAGTACCCGATTAGATTAGTACAACATTTGACCAACTGTTGTTCTCGTACATTTTAGAAGGCCGGTACCCCAAATACCGGCCTTTTTTTTTCTATTGTAGGGCCTTTCAACTAAGATGCAACGAATTCAGTTAATTACCATACAATGGAACTATTTGCGCCGCTTCCAAACATTCCCATTACTCTGATATGATAGAACGAGCTAGCTATAATGGGCTTTTGCTAGGAGGGCAAATCCATTGGGTATTTCATTCGGATCCATTAATACCGGACTTCCAAAAGATATTGTTAAGCAAATCATGGAGGCCGAGAAGATTCCATTGAAAAAAATGGAAGACCGAAAGGGAAAGATTGGGGATAAAAAGGCCCTGGTGGATCAACTGACTCAACTCTTCCAAGACCTCAAAGGAAATATCCTTGCTAATGGTAACTCCAGATCCTTAAGAGAACTAAAAGTCGACAGCAACAGTGATATCGTGGGTATTACTGTTGATAAGAATATTGCCAATCCTGCTAACTATCAATTCGAAGTAGTGCGTTTGGCCCAAAAATCTTCGGCCATGACTTCAGGCTTTGAAGATAAAGATGAGAGCTATACCGGTGTTGGCTATATTCAATATAGTCTCCCCAATGGTGAGTCTCGTGAAGTTTACGTGGACTCCGATAGTGCCAGTCTTACAGGTATTGCCAAACTAATTAATAAAGATACAGAAAATGGAATGCATGCCACGGTCATCAATGATGGCTCTGGTTCAGATACTCCGTGGCGTCTACTCCTCAGTCTCGATGAGACAGGGGATGGCCAAAGAGCAGAGTTTCCCTACTTCTACTTTATCGATGGTGACGAAGACCTCTACCTGGAACAAGAACGTCCTGCACAGGATGCTGTAGTAAAGCTCGATGGTTTTGAAGTTGAAGTTCCTGAGAATAAAGTCTCTGAGCTTATCCCTGGTGTGACTGTTGATCTCAAGAAGGCAAAACCTGGTGAAGAGTTTTCTATTAAGGTAAGTGAAGATACGGCTGCCGTTAGTGGTAAAATTCATGATTTTGTAGACTCCATCAATGCTATCTTTGCCTTTATCAAGCAACAAAATACCCTTGATGAAAACTCCGATACTTCTAGAACTCTTGGAGGGGATATCCTCCTCCAGACAATTGAAGGACGCCTTAGAAGGGCCGTTTTCCAAGATATTGAGACTGGCCAAGGTTATAGGAGAATTGGAGATATCGGTATCTCTTTCCAAAGAGATGGGTCACTTAAGCTTGATGATAAGAAGTTTGAGGCAGCGCTATCGGCCAATTATAGTGAAGTTTCAGAAATCCTAACTGGACGCTTTAGAGAAGATGGAACTAAAGGTAATGGGTTCATCGATAATTTAAATGAATTCGTCGGGATGGCCTTACGTTTTCCCAATGGGATTCTTACTACTCGTAAGAAAGGTCTCGATAGTAAAATTGATCAAATTGATCGTCGTATCAGTCAGAAGCAGAGAATGCTAGATCAAAAAGAAAAGAATTTAAAAGACAAGTTTGCTCGGTTAGAAGGGACAATTGCCCGAATTCAATCACAGGGAGCAGGCGTAGCGGCACTTGGTGCCGCCCCTACTAATGCCGTCACACAACTGGGATAATACAATAAGCAGGAGGCTTAAATGAGTTATGGTTTAGGTGCGTATAAAAAGACTTCTATTCACACAGCAAGTAAAGAGCAGATTCTTCTTATGCTTTATCAAGCAGCAATTAAAAACTGCAAGAAGGCCATTGAGGCTATTGATAATAAGGAAATTGCTAAAAAAGGTGAATATATTGGTAAACTCCAAGATATTGTTATTGAACTTAACAATAGCCTTGATTTTAAAATAGGCGGTCAGGTCGCAGAAGAGCTCTCCTCCCTCTATGATTACCTGCTTTATTCATCAACACAGGCCAATATTAAAATTGATAAGGCACCTCTAGAGGGTTGTCTACAAGTTCTCAATACTCTTTATGATGGTTGGGCGGAAGCGATCAAGCAAGTTCGTAAAGAAAAGGGAACAGCAACAAAAGAAAATGGCCAAGGTTAAAATTTAAACTATAGAGGATATTATGATTGATAATCTTATTCAACGACTACAAGCTTTTACAACTCGTCTAGATCTAGGTTCTAAATCTACCCATAATATTCTTAAGGCCATTCAGCATGGAGATTGGTCTACAGTAGAGTTCGAAACGAATAACAGAGCTCGCCTTCTTAATGTTATTGCCCAAGACCAGAGCTTCATTGAAAAAATTATTAATAGCCTTATCGATGAAGAAGTGACTTCAGAGAATATAAACCTCATTAAGAGCTGGGCCCTCGACACTCAGACCTGGATTGATAAAACGGCCAAGGAAGATGACATTATTGTTGCGGCCCTTAATAACTCCAAGGATGAGATCACCAAAGACTTAGCTTCACTTTTCAAATCCAAACAAGCATTTCGAGGGTACAACCTCCACGACGTTACTCGCTAAAATACCTGAGTAGGCTACTAGGCAACTTCTACCCTTTTCATTTACAAAAACCTACGTAAATAATCGGATTTACTGAGTTAACAATAGGCGACCAACGCGCTTTGTTGACAACTCTATCCCTTTTATGAGGAAATAGTAGGTGTGTTAAACCGGCCAATGAGTGGCCCGGCCACAGCATCATAAGACCTTACGGAAGAGGGAAATGATAAGCAAGAATGATAAACCACATTTAAATTCCAAACTATATGGCCAAGGATCGTCCATGGAAAACTCACATGATCAAAAATCTGTTCGTGATCAGCTCTATGTAAAATACTCCAAGTCGGAACAACCCATTCCCGTTATTAATGGTGTTCACCTGCACTCTATATACAACCCAGAAAGAGAAGCCTCTGGATTTGTAACAAATCAAGTTGAAAACCTCAAAGCCTCCAAAAGTATACTTATCTTTGGTCTTGGATTCGGTTATCACATTACTCAAATCGAAGAAAAAATGAAGGCCTTTCACCCTATGGGTTATAAAATCTTTGTCATTGAACCCAATCTTGAAATTGTAGAAAAATGGAAAGAGCTCAATCCAACAAGTTTCTCTGATCATGTAACCGTTGTTTCCCATAGAACAATTAAAGACTTTTATAAAGATACTGCACTCGTAGACTTTATGTCTTCAAGACCTGCAGTTATTCCACACCCCGCTTCATTTCAGCTTAACATGGCCTTCTTTAAGGATTTTATGAGCTATTGCTATCCAAAAGAGATTGATGAATCTGCTTTCTTTGTTGAAGCAGAAACTTTTAGAAATTATTTAACCTCTGAAAATCGAAACGAAACTACCGAAGACTTCTTTGAAAGAGTAAGAGGTAAAAGCTTTTTACAAAGCTACGATTTTCTCTCACTTGCTCTAGCAGAACTTGTTCAAGAAAGATAAAGGATATAAAAATGGATAAAATACTTCTCATTAACCTAAAAAAGCTCGGGGATGTTTTCCAAAGTGGCCACTTAATCAATAGCATTAAAAGCCTCAATCCAAACACCCAAGTTGATATCCTTTGTTTTGAAGAAAGTGCTCGTGCGGCGAAAACACTTCTTGGAGTGAATAAGATCCACACCATCAATCGCAAGAAGATTGTATCGTTCTATAAGAACAATATCTATTCAGATGGATTGGCCTTTAATGCCCTTTACAAAACACTCGAACATGTCATTGAAGATAAATATAATCGCATCATTAACTACTCTAATGATACGGTAACGACCTATCTCACCTCATACCTATCAAGTGTTTTAGGAGCTGAGGTATTCGGAATTCGCTTCAATTCAAAAAATAGTGTTACTCACTCTTGTCCATATTCCATTGTTCTGAATGATGTCTCTACGACATCGGCTTTTACACCTCTAAACTTCAATGACAATTACCATTACCTTTGTGGTCTCGAAAAGAATCAATCTCATGGGACAAAGGTTAAAAGTAATACTAATCACGATCAAACAGCTGCAACTAACTTTGATCGCTTAAGAGCGACAAAAAACAATAATGGAGATCCTGTTTATATTATTGGTGTTCAACTTGCCTCTGGATCAGAAACGAAGAGTATTCCTGAGTCTGTGCTAACAAAGACACTTGACTACTTTTTAGCGTCTTCTAATTTTGTTCCTATTCTACTCAATGCTCCTACAAATGAAGAGAGAGAGCTTGTTAAGAAATTCAACATGGCCTTTAACAATAAATTAGTAAGTGTAGAAGCTGACTTTATTGCACTTCCTAGTGTTCTTAAGGGGATTGATCTACTCTTAACACC
>JBFHGF010000039.1:0-13376 GCA_041583335.1 Bacteriovoracaceae bacterium | reverse complement strand
CGAGTATAGAAATCAATCCATGGATAAGATTCTGGCCTAAAATATTCAAAGGCCATTCCGGAAAAGAAAGCACCTCCAAAGCCAATGATGAGGTTTGGGTAGAGATCTTTTAATTTCTTGGCATAGAAGAGGGAGGCATAGAGGTTATCGTTAACTAAGGAGAAACCAGCAAACTTCGTATCTTGATTTAACTGATGGAGGAGGTCTGTAAAAATCTGATCACTTGATGTGGCTTCATTATTTGAGAGAAGCTCTCGATATTGAGTTTCCGACAAAAGAGCAGTGTTGTTGGTTAGGTTACTAAAATAGGAGGCCGACTTTCCTGAGGCACGAAGAGTTTCAAGAATAGAAAATGCACCGATGGTGTACTCTTCATCCTTATATCTTCCTAAGTTTATAATGACACATTCCCTACTGCTAAGCATAACTTATAGTAACATAGAAAGGGGTCAACTCAAGCGCTCTACTTATCAGATAAGGCCTCAAACCATAACTTAGTTTCTTTTTCTATGGACTGCGGGTCCCAGACAGGGGCATCGGCATAGTGCTGAATATTTTCCTTAACGATGGCCACTCCTTGCTCAAATGTCACCTTGGGCTTCCACTTGAGAAATTGCCTAATTTTGGTTGTATCAGCGAAGGTTTGGTCAGGCTCTCCTGGACGTTTGGGAATTGTGCAGCTTTCATGGTCAAGTAATTGAACCAAGTGGTTGACGCTATAGTGATCCCCGCTCCCTACGTTAAAAATCTCTCCCGTGTGCTCAGATTGAGAAGCACACCAAAAGGCGTTGGCCACATCAGTTACAAAAGTAAAGTCACGGGACTGTGATCCATCTCCGACCACAGTAAGGGGTTTCCCTGCTAGAATTTGGGCCATAAAAACACCAAAAACGGCACCATAGGTTCCATTCGTTCGACTTCTTGGTCCATAAACATTGAATAGGCGCAGGGAGATGGCCGGGATTTTATAGAGTATGGACCAATGAAGGATAAGTTCTTCTCCCATTCGTTTGGTTAGAGCGTAGGGATACATCGGTTTGATCTCTGCACTCTCTGGAGTGGGATACTGATCGGGGATCCCGTAGCAAGATGAAGAGGCGGCATAGACCAGTTTCTTTAGTGGCTTCTCTTGGTTCTTGATAAATTGCAAAAGGACCAAAGTCGCCTCAACATTGGCCTTGAAATATTCTTGGGGGCGCTCGATCGAAGGAACGATATCGGCCAGTCCTGCGAGATGATAGATATAGTCTGGATTGAGCACCTCTTTTGAAGGGGATTGGAAAAAATCTTCTAGTGAGGATTCGATGAGTTGAATATTATTATGCTGATCAAGTAGATGACTGATATTTTCTTTTCTTCCCGTTGAAAAGTTATCGATGATGATCAATTGATCTTGTTCTGTCATTTGGGAATGAATTAGGTCGGCCAAGTGGCTTCCTATGAAACCGCAGCCTCCAGTGATGATGTACTTCATTTGAATTCCTTTCTGGCCTGCTCTAAGCGCTCCGGAGTATCGATGGCCCAGCGTTGAGCGCATAAAGGGGTTGCGAAGAGACTTCCTTCCTCAAGAAAGAGGGGAAAGAGATCTCGAGGAATATCGCTGACCCCTTCTGGGGGAATTTGATCAAGCACATCGCGGTTAAAACAATAGATACTGGAATTAATTTTATGGGATGATTTTTGATCAAATATAGCTTCGTTTGGCCGCTCGAAAAAATGGGTCACTTTCTGATGGTGATCAATTTCTAATAAGCTATTTGATTTTTTACGCTCATGGAAAACAAAGGATGCGCGTGCCTTCTTGTTGCGATGAAAATCGATAAGTTCTTGATAGGGGTAATCCGTCAAAATATCACCGGCAATGACGATAAATTGTTCCTGATCGCTAAGAAAGTTCTTAAAGCATCTAAGGGCACCGGCCGTTCCGGATAATGCTACTTCTCTTTCTAGATGAATGACCTCTTGTGAATAAGTTCCTTTTATAAAATCTTCAATCACTTGATACTGATGGTGAGTATTGATTCCAATTTGGCCGATACCATTTTTTATAAGGTGATCAATAGTGTGGCCTAGAATGGGTTTGCCTTGAACATCGAGCATAGGCTTGGGAAGTTCATGGCATAGGCCTTCCATACGGGAGCCTCGACCTGCGGCCAAAATGATAGCTTTCTGTGTCATGCAAATACTTTATAAGAGTATGATTGAATTATAAAGGCTATAATAATGGGCATGGAAGAGATTATGAAGAAAAAGGCCATTTTCCTCGATCGCGATGGAGTTTTGATTAAGGACAACCATCTAATGACCAGCTTAGAGCAAGTGGAAGTCCTTCCCGGTGCAGATGAGGCATTAAAACTCTTTCATGATATGGGCCATCTTATTTTTATTCTCAGTAATCAAAGTGTGGTTGCACGAGGCATGGTTACACAAGAGCAGTGCCATCAACTTCATCAAGATATTCTTCAGTCTATCAAGTATAGTGATTTGGTTAGGGAGAGTTACCTTTGCCCTTATCATCCTGATGCTCAAGAAGCTCTCTATCGTCAGGAGCATCCTTGGCGCAAACCAAATCCCGGTGCTCTAAAGCATTGGATCGATAAGTATGGGATTAACCCTCATGAGAGTTATATGGTAGGGGATCGTGAGACGGATATGGAATGTGGAAGAGCAGTAAAATGTCGCACCGTTGGCATTGGAAAAGTTGCTCTTGCTGATGAATGCTTTAGCTCTCTGCTTGAATTTGCCATTTCTCTTCGGGCCAAGACTTAAGGTGGGCCATATTGGAGTATATAGGACTTTTCCAATCCAGGTCATTTTCTTGAAAGAAATTCATAAGCTTTGCTATACCTTCTTCCATCGGAGTTAAGGCAGAGAGTGAGAAGGTCTTAAATGCTTTGTCAGAACAAACACGGTAGGATCGGTCATCATTACTGGGAGTAACCTCTTGGGTTATTGAATGAGGGCATTGAGCGGCCACCATATTGGCCAAATCTTTAACTTTAAAGTTTGGACCACCAAAGTTATAGACCTCACCTTGGAGCGGCTCTTCCCACTCTAAGAGAGTTTGATAGAAGTTAACCATATCATCTATATAAATATTGGGGCGATACTGTTGTCCACCAAAAATTTTGATTTTATGGTTGTAGAAGGCGTGGGCAGAAAGGATGTTGATGACGACATCGAGCCTTAAACGTTTGGATGGCCCAAAAACGGTGGCCGGTCTAACGATCACATAATCTAATTCATCCTTCCATTTTTGAAGGTAGAGTTCAATTTCATACTTTAATTCTGAATAGAGAGTAAGGGGAGCAACCTCAAGTTCTTCGGTTACTCTTTCTTCTTCTTTGATTCCATATACCGAAGAACTACTGGCATAAATAAAGCGCTTCACTTTGCTTTGGGCAATGAGGTCAATCATTCTCTTGGTGGCACGATCATTGATAAGGCGAGTGAACTCATGGCTCAACTCAGCGGAGGGATCATTAGATATAGAGGCCAAGAAGATAACGGTGTCGAATTGGTTGAGATCTAGGGGAAGATCACTCGTTAACGATTTGGCCATATCCCATGTCACACTTTTGATCTTAGGAGAGTGGTGGTGACCAAACCAAAAAGTGTCAAGGCTCGTTACTTGATGTCCGCATGAAGCAAGCTGCTCACACAAAGGTGTGCCCACATATCCGCCACCGCCAATAACAAGGACATTTGATTTTATGGGGTTTTTACTCTTCATTGGGCATTCACTTCATTTAGTAGGTTGTCATAGATGGGCTGGTCAAGGTTTCTCCTGATCGGCTTGATTTCAAGTTGAGAGAGAGCAAGCATTTCTTTGGCACGAGTGAGGATATCAATATCAGTCGGATAATAATCTTTTATTTTGTGGATAGATGTAGGGGTATATTCATCCATTAAGGTAATAAAGCTTATATTATTTGTTTCTCTTAATTGGAGGAAGTCTTTCAGAGGAGAGTTTGTTTTCCAGGCAAGGTCAAAGATAATCGCCTTTTTTGGATCACCAAAAGCCTCTTGTACTCGTTGATGAGAATTTTGATCGAATTGGTTAATGCTAATGACTTTAACCTTCACTCCATTCTTTTCAAGAACAGACTTGGCCCTAAGGCATTCAATGACGCCATAGGAGTAACTCATAAGCGTGAGATCTGCTTGTTGTTCACCATAGAGGGTGACCTCTTCAAAGGCACCATCTTTACTCCATTTTTGGGTATAACTCTGTAGCCACCGATGTTCATAGATAAAGGTTGGGCACTGGTCCTTTTGAGCTTTTTGGAGTGCATGGTAGGCCTGCTTAGGAGTTACTGGTGTTAATACCTGAATCCCTGGAAAGCTGGTGAGCATGCGCAAAGGGTTTTGAGAGTGTTGTTGTCCTTGACCCCAGCCCCTGCCTTGAATTACTCGTAGAGTTATGGGCAGTGCTTTTTGATCGGGGCCAAACATGGCCGTCCATTTTGAAATATTGTTAACGATCTGATCCCAGGCCATAAAAGCGAAATCAACTCTTTGGTAGTGGATAATGGGAGCTTTGCCTGCTAGGGCCAAGCCTAGGGCATGACCGGTATAAGCGGCTTCAGAGATGGCACCATCAAAGACTCTTTCTGGGCCAAACTTTTCGAGGAGTTTATCTGTCGTTCCAAAAACACGCTTGGGATCATTTGAGCCTGGTCCCCAAACTAAAGCATTTGGGTTGCTTTGCATGATATCGTGCAAAGAGAGGTTGATGGCCTCATTGTAATTACAAGAGATCATGAAATGACTCCTTTGAGGGATTCTCTGATCTCTTCCAGCACAGGAATAAAGCGATTGTGAAGTTCTTTGCGCGTCTCTTCAATTAAGTCACGATACTTTATAGATGAATTGTGAATCGGGTCGCGTTTTGGCCAAGAGTCTTCGATAGAGCGGTGTTCTTGGTTGTCTTCAATTTGATAACCACAGTGTTCATAGGGACGAAAAACAGAAGCATAGAACAGGGCCGGGCCTTGGTGAGTTGTACTATCATCAAAGTGCATTTGAGCGACTTTGATAACCTCTTCAAGATTATCGCCCTTCGTTTCATAATAACGAAGAGCAAAGTGACGAGCTATGCTTTGATAACTCTCAAAACCTTGTCGGTCTTGGGCCGGAGTAAAACAACTGAGTCCATTGTCTTCGATAACAAAGGTAATGGGCAGTTGGTAGAGGGAGGCCATATTTAAGCATTCGTAGAAGAGCCCCTCTTCTCCACACGTGTCACCCATGAATACAAAGACGCGATCACTTTTCTTTTGAAGCTTTATTCCATGAGCGTGACCGGTGGCGACGGGTAGCGTTCCTGTGATGATAGGGGTTGAACCAAGAAAGCCACAGGCCTCATCTCTTAGATGGTGACTGCCACCAAAACCGTGGCATGCTCCCTTGGAAGATCCTGCCAGCTCAAAGAGAAGTGACTCTGGAGTAGCTCCTGAAGCAATAAAGTGGTGGTGGCTGCGATGATAGCTGAATATATAGCGGTTTTTTGAATGAATTGCCAATAGTGCCGCGGGAATAGCCTCATGGCCTATTGCAAGATGAACAGGGCAACGAAAAATCTGCTCAGGATAGTGCTGGGAGATAAAAAGCTCTGTCTCCCTTATTTCCACACACTTCTTTAGAGCATGGGTATAGACTTCGTTGATATTTTTCATGGCCTATATGATAATACAAGAACGCTAGCTAAGTACATCAGTTGTAGGAGTTTTCTATTAAATCGGTGATAATCCCCCGTGCTATTTACTACATGGATTTAAAGACTCCTTTAGTGTCCTTTTTCAAGGTATTGTTGGGTGTTGATCTCAGATCTTCTGTTGCTGTACGTAACTTTGAAGACGCCATGGGTAGAGAGCTTGATAGCTCAGTTGTGACCCTTCCTAATGCTCGCTATGGACTGATGCGAACATTGGAATTCTTGAATATCGGAAAAGGTGATGGAGTGCTTATGACTCCAATTAATTTGCCCGATATGAAAACCGTTATTGAAAATACTGGTGCACAACTTAGGTTTATAAAGTATCGGCCAAAAAGCTTTGAACCAGATTTTGGTGCCATTGAAGTTGATCCTCGAGATAAGGTTCTTTTTTTCACTCCGTTAGCAGGAATTATTCCTGATATGGATAAGGTACAGGCCTTCTGTGATGAGCATAATCTTATTTTGGTTATTGATTTCACACAGTCATTTTTGGCGAGCTTTAATGGACGAGGAGTTCATCACTATTCAGATTATAGCTTTAGCTCTCTTTGCGATCTTAAAGTTATCCATACTCATCGTGGAGGAATTTACAGTACTAGAAATAGAGAGTTTATAGAGTTTCTTCGCAATAAAGAAAATGAACTTAGGCCAATAGAACGTAAGTTTTTCTTTATGTCGATATTAGAAGATGCCTTCTCTTTGACTCTTTTAAAACCAAGGGTATTTAAGTTTTTTACTCGCTGGGGACTTAAGTTATTGGCCCTTAAAAGAGGAGATAATGTCGAGGCCATTACCTCTGGGCAAGGAATAAAAATTTTAGGATTTCGCTTTCTCAAAGGTTTTTTTCAATCCAACCAAGTGCAAAGGGGCAAACCATTTCCCTCCTTTCTCTTCTACCGCTTTACTGATTTACAGGCAAAAATTGGATTGAATCGACTTAAGAAGTTTAAAGGTCTTGAGAAGAGAAGGATTCATAATGCAGAACTTTTTTATAAAAGTCTTGAGGGTTCTGCTGTTAAAGGCATTCCGGGATTTATTCGTGAAGGGGCTACCTATTGGAAAAGCCCATTTTGGGTCAATGATGCTAAAGGGTTCAAGGCATTTATGGCGAAATGGGGTGTAGACTGCTCTCAAACAAATCTTCCTCTCTTGTATAACAAGGAAGAAGAGGTAGAGCGCAATATGCGTGATAATATAGTCTATATGCCAACCCATTGGTACTTGAATGATCAACAAGTTCTAGGGATGGCCACCATTGTGAATGAATACTTCAAAGGTAGAGATGGAGAATAACTTTCCTAAAAAAATTCTTCTAGGGCTTCAAGAAGGCGACTGTAATTTAAGTTGTCCGAAGTGTTATACCCACGGTGAGAATGCTCCCAGTGATCTTGAAAGGCCAAAGCAGGTGATGCCCTTAGACGAATTTTCTAAGCTCTGTGCAGAGATGGCCCCTCATCAACCGCGGGTAACTCCACAGACTTGGGATGAACCCCTTTTGACTCCCGATCTTTTTCGCTATCTAAAGATTATGAAAGATCATGGATTAGTCGTGACCATGGATACCAATGGGGTTCTCCTCAATAAGAGCAACCGTAGAGCGCTTCTTGATCTCAAGGTTGATTCTATCTTTATTAGTGTCGATGCTACGACGGCCGAAACTTACAAGAAGGTAAGGGGGAAAGATACTTTTACTCTCGTCTGTGAGAATGTTAAGAAATTCGTTGCAGAGCGAGGCCAAGAATCGCTTCCGCGCATCGGCGTCTCCTTTGTTTTAGAAGAAGAAAATCATCATGAAGAAGAGAGCTTTGTGAGTCGATGGAAAGATATCGTCGATGTTGTTCGTGTTAATAAAGTTTTTAGTAGAGAGAGAACAGTGGAAGGAGTGGATGAACGTGAACGAACTCCATGTTGGTCTCTTTATGATTCAATGATGATCCACCCTTCTGGAAATGTGTCTCTCTGTTGTGTTGATACCCATAGTGAAGTGGAAATAGGTAATGCTTTTGAGCAGGGAATTGAGGCGCTTTGGCAAAAGGGAGCATTTGCTAAGATTAGACAATTTCATGAAAATAGAGAGTTTTCTAAGGTCTCTATTTGTGAAAAGTGTAATTTATGGTCTAATGACTTACCAGAAAAGGAAAATGATGGGGATTTTATAACCGTTAAGACAAAGACCCATTACTATGTAAATCGAGTGGATCGAGTTGACTCTGCTCCAGCAACCAATAGGTATCTTAAGTAATAATGTATAAAGAACTCACCAGGGCCCTTACTTCTGAAGTTAACTATCTGTATTTTACAGTGACATCACGCTGTAATGCCTTCTGTGATTTTTGCTGGAACTGGGAAAATGTCGCGGATGCTGGAAAGCTCTATAAAGAAGGACAAGAGATAAAAAGAAAGGAGCTTACTCTTGATGAGATTGAAAAGCTTACCTTAAATCTTCCTAAAATGCTCTTAGTAGATCTTTATGGAGGAGAGCCCTTTGTTAGGGAAGATCTGAAAGAGATCATTGATCTCTTTGCCGTTAACTGTAACACCAAATACTTTTCCATTCCTACCAATGCTTTTTATACGGATCGTATTCAAGAGACTCTTGTTCATGCTCTTGCAAAGTATCCACAATCTTTCTTTCGTATGGCCATCAGTATTGATGGGCCTGCCCATATTCATAATCGAGTTCGTAAGCTGAAAGATGGTTATGAAAATGCAATGCGTACCGTAAATATGATCGCTGGCTTGAGGGAGAAGTATCCTAATATTTCGATGTCTCTCAATAGTGTCTTTAATAGAGTCACACAAGATGAGATGCCAAAATTTATTGAAGATATGATGGAGCTTAAGCTCTTTGATTCGATTTCTCTTGGGATTGTTCGTGGCGAGACTTATGATCCGACTCTTAAAGAAGTTAATGTCGATAACTACTTTGCTCTGAAAAAGAGAATTGAAGGATATAAGCTTTTCAATAATCAGCCCTTCTCTCCTGTGCAAAAAGTTATGGAAGAGCGAACGAAGAAAATAATTGAACGCGCCATTCGCGGTAAGAATTCAACAAGGGAATTCAAATGTTTTGGGGCCAAGAAGTTTACCTTACTTGACGATCAAGGTGAGGTCTTTGCTTGTGAGCACTTACTAGAAAAGAGCTTGGGAAATATTCGTGACCACGACTACAACCTTCAGGCCGTTATCGATGGGGCAAAGGCCCGCCAGATGCGAAAGGCCATAAAGAATAAAGAGTGTGACTGCATTTGGGACTGTGCCATCAATACCAGCAATGTCTTTGACCCGTGGGGATATCCCAGTCTTGCTCTCAAGACCATGGGAAAAGTGGTCAAGCAATTGGGTAAATAGGTCCTGATTTCAGTTGGTTAGAGTGTAAAATAACAAATTTGTCTACTCAGTGCTCTTTGATTCCATGATACAATAATCTCTATGTAATTGAATACTTAGAGAGCTATTGGAGCCTGCAACAACTTGATAACTTTAATCTCACCACAGAAGTTATTTTCGGCCAGTGCCCGTTTTTATATCGGGCGCGGTGGAGCTGCGCCATTGAACTTGGCCTACCTCGCTCGCGCTCTTGATAATCATGGAATTGATTATGATATTGTAGATACCTTAGCGACAGAGCATCACTTTCAAATTGACTCTTTAAATATCGAAGCCCATGGACTTTCTTTTGCAGATACAGTGGCACAAATTAATCCCAAAACCAAAGTGATTGGGATTTCTTCTATGTTCACGAATGAATATTTAATCGTTAGAGAATTAGTACTGGCAATAAAGACCAAATTTCCTGATGTAATAATTGTTCTTGGTGGGGAGCACCCCACGGCCTTTCCTGAGGCCACCCTTAAATATGAAGAAGCAGTCGATTATATTTTTCATGGAGAAGGTGAGGACTCAATAGTTCAGTTTATGAAGAACTATAATGAAGGTCGACCATTAGAAGAGTCTCCGGGAATATATTATCGAAAACAAACACAGCAGGGAATAGAGGTCATTAGAAATGAAAGGCCTCCTCGACTCATCGAAATCGATAACCATCTCCCTCTATGGGATAAGATTCCTGTTCAATACTATTTGGATAAGAAACTCTCTCTCTCGAGAATTGGAGTGAGGAGTATGCCTATCCTTGCGACGAGGGGCTGTCCCTACCGCTGTACTTTTTGTTCGAATGAAGAGATGTGGGGAACGCGTTACGTGATGCGCTCTCTTGATTCTGTCATTGGAGAAATGAAGGATTATATAGCGAAATATGATGTCTCCCATTTTGATTTTCAAGATCTATCGACTTCCATCAATAAGAAGTGGTTTGTAGGTCTTTTGGAGCGCATGAAAAATGAGTTGCCAGGAGTAACATGGGAGATGACCGTAGGGACGCGCTCTGAAATTTTGGATGATAATGTTTTGAACCTGTTAAAAGACTCAGGCACGACTCAGCTAACTTACGCCCCAGAGACAGGTTCTTATGAGCTTTCAAAACGCATTCAAAAGAAAATCAATTATAAGAAACTCTTTGAATCGATTAAAGTGGCCAATCGCATAGGAATGGAAGTTAAGAGCCACTTAATCATTGGCTTTCCTTCTGAAACTCTTTTAGACCTCATCAAAACGCTCTTTCTCGGCTTGCGCCTTGGCTTCTATGGAGTAAAAGGGGTGAGTATCTATGTGTTTAGCGCTTATCCCGGATCAAAATTATTTGAAGAGAAATATAATCAGAAAGAATTTACTCGTGAAGATTACTTCGAATACTTAGAATACCAATTGATTAACTCGGCGGGAGCGAGAGTTTTCAACCCCAAGAATATCATTTTATACCCAAGAGAAGAGTGTCTCACCTTTCTTGGCAATGTCTTTATGGTATTAGCCTATTTCTTTAGTATGATTAGGTTTCCTCAGCGTTTCTTTGATTTAATTTTAAATCCTTTAAAAGGAAGCCCTAAGAACCCTCTGGAGATAGGTGTACATTCACTTTTAAAGAAACTAATGATTGTTTCTAAATAGGAGATTGATGTCTAAGTCAGGTATCAAACATATTACGTTCATTGTTCCACCTAAGCTTACAACTTTTGAAAATAGCTTATATATTGGCCGTTTGGGTGGACCTCCTTTGAATATTGCCTATCTCGCTTCCATTACCGAAGAAGTGGGGATCGATTATGATGTCATTGATGGCCTAGAGGGAAGTGAGTCTAAGCCATTTGCTCCTATGCCGCAATATTACATTCAAGGGGTCTTTATTGAAGATATGATGGCCAAAGTAAAAAAAGAGACGGACGTCATTGCAATTACTGCAATGTTCACTAGCGAATGGCTCATTGTTCGTGAAATTCTTAAAAGTATCGAAGAAAACTTTCCTCATGTGACTGTGATCATGGGAGGAGAGCACGCCAGTGCAGATGCCCGTCAAATCCTAAGGTATGAGCCTGCTGTTGATGCTGTTTTTAGAGGGGAGTCTGAAAGTAGCTTTCGCGCTTTCTTAACTACCTTTAAAGAAATAGAAGATTTCAAATCAATTCCAGGAGTAGCTTATAAAGTCGCTGAGGGGGTGATTAAAGAGAATCCCAAAGCTCCGCGCCTCACCAATATTGATGACATTAAACCAAGTTGGAAGAAAATTAATGTCGATTACTACTTGGATAATAAACTCAGTTATTCTGAGCTTGGAAACCGGGCCATGCCTGTGATTAGTAGTCGTGGATGTCCCTATCAATGTACTTTTTGTAGTAATGACCAAATGTGGGGAACGCGTTATGTAACGAAAAGTGTGGATCGAGTAATAGAAGAGCTTGGATATTATATTCGTGAATATAAAGTAGAGCATTTTGACTTTATCGATCTCGCAACTTCTGTGAATAAGAAATGGTTTCGTGAGTTATTACAGAGAATGATTAAAGACCTTCCTACTTTTTCTTGGGAAATGACGGTAGGAACACGCTCTGAAATATTAGATGAAGAAATTCTAAATCTACTCTATCAAAGTGGAATGAGGGTAATTACTTATGCTCCTGAGACCGGCTCTAATTCTATGGCCAAAAAGATTAAGAAGAGAATTAATCATCAAAAAATGTACCAATCTATGCGCTATGCTCTAAGCGCAGGATTGAGAGTGAAGACAAATATTGTTATTGGCTTTCCGGGGGAAAATCTGTGGGAGCTAATGGCAACCATATGGATGTCGGTTCGCCTTGCGATTATGGGAATAAAAGGAGTGACGGTTTCTACCTATCAGCCTTTTTTAGGAACAGAGCTAAGTAAGGATCTTTATAAAGAAGATACCTATAAAGAATATAATAAAAGGGTGATTCGCTTAACGGCAAAAGAAGGCCCTAGTGTTTTTAATATCAGAAAGTTTTTCTCTGATCCCCGTAATCAATTCTATTATTTTATTTCTAATTTCATGATGGTCTCTTCTTTCTTTATCAATTGTGCTTGTAATCCATTGAGGATTTTAAGCTCAATAGAGAATATTAAAACCGGTAAACCTATTGGGGCCGTCGAAAACGTAACCTTCTCTTTGGTTAAGAGAATTGGGCTAATTAAATAGATGTTAAAGGCCAATCCTGATACATATATTCAGTATGGAAAAATTATTGGCTCAGTCTTAAGCCGATATGGTCTCTATAATAGTTTTATTCTGGGGATGAAGTTTGTCTTGGTAAGGGTTCAGTTTAAACTGAGAATGATTAGACCTTTTATAACGCCTCCTAATTACTATCTCTTTGTAACCAAACGCTGTAACCTCACTTGTTCTTTTTGCCACTACCACGACGAGTTGGATAAAGCAAAAGACATGAATCAAGACTGGGAGTGGAGTCTTGATGATATAAGAAAGTTTGAAGACGAAGGAATTCTAAAAAAACGCTCTAAGGTTTGCCTCTATGGTGGTGAACCCATGCTAAACCAAGACTTCTTTCCTATGGTGGATTACCTCAATCGCCATGGCTATCTAAGTTCAACTATTACGAACGCGAGCTTAGTGAGTGAAAATATAGATAAACTTCTGAGAACTCCTTTGCATCAGATGACGGTAAGTTATTATAAAGGCGTTGCTGAACGTCATGTTGAGGCTCTTCAGCAAGTGGCCAAGAAAACCATCCTCAATATCAGCTATATTATGACGGAGTCGCTCTATCATAAAGTTGAAGAAGTGATCCTTTTTTCAATACATCTGGGAGCGAAGTTTATTACTTTAGAGAACCTTATTGAAAAAGAGAGTTGTAGGGATAAATCAGTATTAGTAAGTGAGGATTATCTCAAGTTTAAGGCCGATATGATTGAAAAATATTCTGGGCAGATTATTATGCGTTGGAGTGATGTCGGCAAGAGTGAAGAAGGCCTTGGTCGTAGAATTCATTGCTCTGAACCATGGGATATGATTTTACTAGATAAGCAAGGCAGAGTTTTGCCGTGTTGTCAGTATCCTCTTGAATCATTTGAAGCTCCGGTCGATAAGAAACGACCATTTTGGAGTGAGGGATTACAAGAGATGAGAAAGATGATGAAGAAGAATAGGGTACCTGAACAATGTGAAGGGTGTTACTATTTATATGCTAAAGATCCGCTCTATAACCTAAAAGGATAGATCTTGAACGAAATGAATGGAACAAATCAATATGTGACTTTAATTTCTCCTCAGAAATTAGGGTCCCAT
>JBFHGF010000038.1:0-13440 GCA_041583335.1 Bacteriovoracaceae bacterium | reverse complement strand
TCTACTGACTAGAACATGTGAAAAACGCTCAGACAGCCTTATATAAAGGGCCTTGAGCAATTTTTTTTCTGATTGCCAATAATGCGCTTTCTTTTCACCATAGCGAAATAATTCTTGTATTAAAAAGTCTTTTAAATGTGATTGTTCATCAAGACCTTCATACTCTTGAATGAAAGCACTCCTATTTCCACTTAATAGCTGTGCATTTACCTTCCAGATTAGTGTTTCAGATTGATCAAGCGTCCTCTCATTTGCGTTAATGAAAATGAATATATCGTCCGGACGCTTTTCTTTTATCAATTGCTTAATATAATCTCGCGCCAGTTCTTTTGATTCTTTAATGGAACCATTTTGGATTGAGTTTTTATACGCTTCATACATATAAAAGGCTTCACCTGTTTGTTGGTAAAGCTCATAAAGAACTTCTCCTGCTTTATCATAAAACCTTACCTCTCTATAAACTTTTGCGATTTCATGCAATGAAGATAGGGGGAGTTCTTTTTTTAAGTTCTGGTAGATTTGCCTAATTCTTTCCCAAGCATAGACTTGGTCATCTAAAGAGAGGCCATCAGATTTGATGGCCTTTTGAAATAACTCTGCTGATTTGAGATAGTTATTTTTTTTAAAATCAATTTTAGCTTCTTCGAAAAAACTCACTGTTCCCGTCCTTGGAAACGAATTAAAAAGGAGTGCTCTCTCGTTTATGGGAAAGCACTCAACTCCTTAATTTTACTGCATTTTCTCTGCTAAAAAGTTGGTTGAGTAATTATTGCCTCTAAAGTCTTCATTCTGAAGAATACGGATATGAAGTTCTCTATTCGTACTAATGCCCTCAATTACTGCTTCATCGAGAGCACGAATCATTCTTCTGATACAAGTCTCTCGATCACTTGCGTGGACGATCACTTTTGCAATCATAGAGTCGTAGAATGGAGTTACTTTATATCCAGAATAGATGAAATCATCCACTCTAACCCCTAGCCCAGCAGGTCTATGATAGTGGACCACTTTACCCGGAGAAGGCATATTCGTTACTGGATCCTCCGCATTGATACGGCATTCGATTGAGTGACCAGAAAATTTGATATCCTTTTGCTTAAAAGGAAGCTTTTCACCAGCGGCCGAAAGAATCATCTGACCAATAAGGTCAATTCCAGTTCTTTCCTCTGTAACCGGATGCTCCACTTGAATACGAGTATTCATTTCCATAAAGTAGAATTTCTTCTCGTCTTGATCGTAGAGATACTCAACTGTTCCAGCTGAATCATAACCGACAAATTCCGCCAGCTTTACAGCAGATTGACAGATTTCCTCACGCTTTGCATCGGTTAATACTGGACAAGGGCTCTCTTCAATTACTTTTTGAAAGCGTCTCTGAACAGTACAATCCCTTTCCCCTAGGTGAACCACATTCTTATGTCTATCTGCTATAATTTGAACTTCAACGTGCCTTGGGTTGGTAATATACTTTTCAATAAAAAGAGTATCATCACCAAAACCAGCTTTCGCTTCTGCTTTTAGCCTCTGAATATTGGGCATCAGATCTTCATCGCAGTCAATTCTCTTCATTCCGCGACCACCACCTCCGGCAGAAGCTTTAATGAGAACAGGGTATCGCATTTCCGCAACCTGAGCCTTGATCTCACTTTCACTAAGCTCATTCACTTTAATCGGCTTAAGGACAGGGAGCCCCGCTTTTTCAGCAAGTTCCTTAGAGAAGATTTTATCCCCCATCTTTTCGATACAATCTACATTAGGTCCAATAAAAGTAAGCTTCCACTTTTCACAAAGTTCAGCAAACTCTTTATTTTCACTAAGGAAACCAAAACCGGGATGAATGGCATCAGCTCCTGTGATTTCTGCAGCAGAAAGAATTGAAGGAATATTCAAATAGCTTAGGGCCGACTTTGCTGGTCCAATACAAACCGACTCATCAGCAAGCTTAACATGTAACGAGTGCTCATCGGCTGTCGAATGAACTGCGACAGTTTGAATTCCAAGCTCTTTACATGTTCTTATAATACGAATCGCGATTTCACCGCGATTTGCAATTAATACCTTTTTAAATTTCATGATGAAAACCTCGTTATGGTTTTACCCTAAATAGAACCTGTCCGAACTCAACATAAGTTTCGTTCTCAACACAAATTTCAACAATCTCACCAGTTGCTTCACTTTCGATCTCGTTCATAATTTTCATGGCCTCCACAATACAAAGAGGCTGACCTTTAGATACGCTATCACCTTGCTTTACATAGGCTGCTGCCTCTGGTGAAGAAGAACGATAGAATGTTCCCACAAAAGGAGAGGTAATTTCTATTAGTCCTTCTTGGGCCGCACTACTAGCTGCTGCTGCAGCGGCTACTGGAGCAGCTTGTGCAGGCGCGGCGGCCATCATAGGCGCAACGGGGGCTGCTGAGTGAATAACAACTGGCTCATCAGACACGAATTTCACAGAAATTTTTCCTTCTGCACCTTCATACTTAAGTTCAGTTGCACCAGCATCTTTTGCAATTTCAACGAATTCTCTTACACTATCTATTTTCATAAATACCTCGCAGGGGTTGGATTAGTTATTAACCCTTTCCACATACTCTCCAGTTCTTGTATCAATTCTAAGAACTTCATCTTGTTTAATAAAAAGTGGAACGTTGACCTGAAGGCCAGTTTCCATAATCGCCTTTTTAGATCCACCTTGAGCTGTATCACCCTTTAGGCCTGGATCTGTTTCAACTACTTTAAGTTCAACAAAAGTTGGAACTTCAATCGAGATCGGTTTTCCTTTGTAATAAAGAAGTCCAATCTTAATTCCTTCCTGAAGGTAATACTTCATATCACCGACATAATCTGCTTGAACGTGAATCGTTTCATATGTTGCTTGATCCATAAAGTTAAACCCTTCAGGATCTTCATACATATACTCTACTTCCATAGATTCCAAATCTGGCTGCATAACACCTGTTGCTACACCAGACTTATAGGTTCTTTCGATAACGGAACCATCTTCTAAGTTTTTTAATCTCAATTTATAGAAAGCCGAACCTTTACCAGGGTTAGTGAAATCACACTTAACTACGTTATAAGGTTTACCATCAACTTCTACTTTCAAACCTTTTTTGAAATCTGTTGTTTGTATCTCACTTGCCATTTTTCTAAGCTCCTCTTAATTTCCTAAAATATAATGAAATGCCAATTTGTAACTCTTTTTACCAAATCCTTCGATCACACCATCACTTGCACCTGAGGTGACTTTCGTTTTTCTGAACTCTTCCCTTTTATAAGTATTTGATAGGTGCACCTCTACCTTTGTTCCATCAAAGAACTTTAAGGCATCATGCAAAGAAACACTTGTATGAGTAAGTCCGGCAGGATTAATGACGATGGCGTCAAATCCATCTTGCTTCGCACTCTGTATCCAACCAATCAACTCTGCTTCTGAGTTAGACTGTTTCCATACTGAAGAGAAGGATTCATTGGAAAATGAATTTATAATATATTTTTCAATATCTTCAAGCGTATCAGAACCGTAAATCTCGGGCTCTCTACTCCCAAGCAAATTAAGATTCGGTCCACCTAAAACTAATACCTTCATGCGAAACCAACTTGTTCATCCTCAACAGAGGAAAATGGTCTAATATTCAAAAATACCTTCTTGCTCAAGTATTCCACGTTACATCCATTACAGTCGTAACTTGAAACTTAATAACATTGGGCACTTATAGTGCATGACGGTATCAAGGTTTTTCTAGAATTGTAAAGGAACGCAGGACCAGAAAAAGCCCCGCCTAGCTGAGTAATATTAAGGTTCGATGCTCTTTTGCTTCTGCTTAAGCTCTTCAAGGTAGTCACTGAGAACCAGGTCAACTTCTTGAATTAAACTGTTGTAATCATTATCATTCGTAGTTTCTGATTCATCTTCATCGAAAATTGAGCCGCCAACGCTTTTATCAAATGCGGCCATAAGGTTTTCACGTCCCTCATTTTCATCTTCTTCGGACTTTCGACTCTCAGCACCAACGAGCTCATTTATCTGGGCCAGCTTATTTATCGCTGCGTCAGTTTTTGGACCAACCTCAAGAATTTTTTCTAAAATTTCTTTAGCTTTCTGGTAGTGACCCTGTTTAACATAGATATCTACAAGAGTATGGGTTATGACCGGAGCAATATCATCTTCAACCTCTTCGATTGATTTACGCTCCAGAGTGATGACGTTGTCTTGGTACAATTGATCTTCAGCTTCATCATCGTCACCGTCATCACCATCTTGTTCAGACTCATCATAGATGATTAGGCTTTCTTCATCTGGGCCATGTTCTCGATCGAAAGTAAGCATTTCTTCTTCAATATTACCTTCAATTTCATCTGGACGACCTACGCTCCACTCGTCAACTATGCTGTCTTCTTGGTTACTAGATTGATGAGATAAAGAGAGATCATATTGAACCCAATTATCTATTTCTTTGTCGTCCTCAGGATTAGGATGAAGCTGGCCAACATCAAATGTCGGATTATCTTCTCGGGCATAAACAGCTTCTTCGTGAAGTTCTTCTTCTAGCATTGCTACTTGGTTCGCAATTTCTCTATCCTTAGGATTTAGAAAGAGAAGGTACTTATAGCTATCTAGTGCCTCTTCTAAGCTATTGGTCTTTTTAGCACAATCTGCGAATACTTTTTGAAGTTTTAAATTATCTCTATTTTGAGCGATCAGTGGCTTTAAAGTAGAGTACGCCAGTCCATATTCTTTTTTATCAAAATAACACAAGGCCAAGGTTAAATAACCCAAGAGGTATTCGGGATTATAACGAAGTCCTTTTTTTAAGACATCGAATGCTTTATCAAGCAGACCAACCTGTCTATAGGCTTCGGCCAAAGGAGCAAATGATCTCGATCTTGGATCATCTTCCAAGAGCTTTTCATATTTTACAATTATAGGACTTAGACTACCCTCGCTCAACTCTTAGCTCCTCTCAATGATTCCAGCTTCTTCTTGGTTAATAATTCGAGGAGTTATAAAAATAATAACTTCCCTTTTCGATGTCGATGGCTGGTACTGATTTCTAAATAACCATCCGAGCAGAGGGATATCTTTTAAATATGGAATACCTGAAATTGTTTCACTTTTGTTGTATTCATAAACGCCACCTATAACAATCGTGGCACCATTATCAACTAATACATTCGTTTTAATTTCATTACCTGTTTTGTTAGGTGGAAGCTGTGGACTTTCTCGTTCAGCAAAATCTTCCTTCTTAACACCAATGGCTAGCGATATTGACCCTTCATTAGTAATCTGCGGCACAACCTCAAGTTCAAGCACGGCTTCAGCTGTTTCTGCACCAGTTGTCGCCGTATCTCCGGAACCCGAAACAACGAGATACGCTTCTGTTCTTGTAGACTTCAATGTTGCCTTTTGTTTGTTCTGAGTTACAACCTTTGGAGAAGAAATCACTTTCCCTTTTGCTTCCGTTTCTAAAAGTTGAAGCCTGAAGTCGAGATCAAAAATTCGCCCAAACTGGCCAACACTCAACTGCATGACACCAAAGTTCTCAGTACCAGCAATCTGTCCACCTGCTGAGTTGAAAGAAAATCCTGGCCCAGAATTTGCGATCCCGTCACTTCCCGCTTGCCCAAGGGCAGTTGCGGCAGAGGCCGTTGCCCCAATCGGATCATAACTAAAGCCAAAACCATTTTCGAGCCCAAGAGACTTCGAATAACTTTCTGACACTTCAACAATTCTTGATTCGATAAGAACCTGTGGCGTCTGTGTATCGAGAACTTCAACTATCTTTCTGATCTTTTCAATAACATCTGGAGTATCTTTCACGATCAGAGAGTTTGTCCTCGCATCTTCGTTAACTCTTCCTCTTTCTGGTGTCAGGTATTCCGTCAAAATTTTGATGAGTTCTTTGGTTTCAGCATAACTGATTGGAAAAACTTTTGTAACGAGGGGCTCTTGTTTTAAAGTCAATAGTTTTGCCTCAGCTTCAGCTTGCCTATCCTTTGTTGCTGTCTCTAAAGTTTGTACCATAAGAATGATTCCATTCTTCTTAGCTACCAACTTATTCAAACCAAGTAGAGTATCAAGGGCTTGATCCCAGGGAACATTTGTTAAGTTCAATGACAAGGGCGCAAGCTTTTTAATTTCATCTGTAATAATGATGTTAAACCCTGAAGCTTCTGCAACCATTCTTAACAAGTCTTCTACTGAAGTGTTTTTAACATTAATAGAAATCTTATCTCCAATATATTTCTTTCTTCCCGACAGAGTTAAGTTTTCAAGAATATCTTCAACCGAGTTAGATTTAGGAACCAAGAATTTACCGGCCGAGGAAATATCATCTGCTGCTTTTTCTTCAAATGCCTTCGCTGCGCTGATGTCATTCTGATCAAAAACTCCAAATCTATTTTCTATTTCTAGAACAACACGATTTGCCTTTCTTTTCAAAACAGAGCGCACATTGTCCCTTAGTTGAATGGCCAAGCGAATGTCATTCTCTGAACCAGGCTTTTTATAAGCCGATACAAATACAACAGATCCTGAGAACTCAGATGTATCAAAGGCCCTCATAACTCTTTGTGTGGCCTTGGCATCTTTGATATCTAATATGATTTGTTTGTCATCGAGAACGTTGAATTTCTTAGCAATAACATCATTGCTATCAAAAACAACTTCAACTTCTGAAACTTCTCCAACCTGTTGAAAGTTAATCGCCTGTATATTTGCAGACTCTTCACTAATTTTTTCAACTTTTTCTGGTAGGAGTTCAGTAGACTTAAAGTCTTCTGATTGAGAAAACGTATTTTGAGCAGACACCACGGCAAATAGAGTCCACTTTAGTACTTGAAAAATTCCTTTTTTCATAACTACTCTTCCATAAGTAAAGGACATATCTTAAAGATATTATAACATCTTGCGAATTAAATGCGACCTTTTAAGCTATTTTTTATAAGTTTCGGTTGGATTCAACGGTAGGAGTTGAAACAGGGATAATCGTTTCAATGTACTCATCTTGATCATATACGTTTCTAATTTTTTCAACAAGCACAATGCCGCCAGGCACAATAGCCTTTACCTCAGCATTATTCTCACCTAATGTCATGCCTTCCTTAATGATATAGGACTCTTCGCTTAAGTTGGTTCCATTTTGTCCGGAAGCAATTTTTGCGATCGCTCGACGTTCTTTACCTAGTAGCACTCCCACAACTCGAATACTTGCGATTGAATAGTCATTAATGGTTGGAAGATTTGAGTATTTACCATCTTTTAGAAAGCCACCAAAGTTCTTACTGCGCTCACCTGTTTTAAACATCTTTCTCTTAAATGGGTCTCTAAGATCAAATGGATTTTTAATAGAAGTTTCTTTTTCATTGAAAACAGGAATTTTTGATAAACGCTTCTTTCTATTTTCTTTTATTTTATTTTCACTAATAGGCTCTTGCGCTCTTCCATTAATCGGAAGCAGCAACAATGCGATAAATAGAGTTAGTGAAATTCGTTTCATTATTTTTTCTTTCTACTTCTTCTTTTTTTCTTTGTCTTCGTTTCATTAAAAGTCGTTTCAATTTCTTTAATCCCGCGATCCTCTTTGTGATCTGGATTATAGCGGTATGCCTCAATTGTTATTTTAGCATTGATTAACTGAAAGCGCCCTCTTTGCTTTTCTTCAGACTTTTTTATTTCTACATTTTTTATATTAAGTAACCTTTCACTTACACCAATTTTTTCGAAGAAAATAAGCATTTGAAGATAAGTACCAGAAGCTGAAAGCTCATATCTCTTGGTAAAATAGAAACCTTTATTCTCTTCTATTCCTGGCGAGAGATAAATATTTTTAATATTTAGTCCTTCTGCGATATTTTTAATAAGACCTAGGTTTTCAGCATCCTTAATGGTCTCTGGAAGTTTCTTTTGTAAAGATTCTACTTCTTTGGCCACAAGCTCAATATTTTGCTTAGCTTCCTCAATATCTCTCAGATATTCTTTAATCTGTTTTTTCTCTCTTTCCGCTTTAGCAATTCTTTGATTAATTACCGGTATTTGGTTAGCAATCTCCTGTTTCTTGGCCGTGAAAGTCTCCCATATCAAATAGCCTTCCCACGCTCCCCAGAGCAGAATAAAAATATGAATTTTCTGAATAATTCCCATCATATTCTAATTACTGCCTTGAGTGAAAGGGTCGTATATATCGACTCTTCCTTTGATACTAAACTTCTCAACTCTAAAAAGATTTCCATTATAGGTTTCTTCTTTTGTTTCAGAGTCGGCAAGCTGTAAGGTTCTTCCAAAATAAGGACTATCATTTAAATTAACAATGAATTCACCAATACTAGTGTAGGAGTCCGTTCCCCCCTCTATTTCGATTTCATTTGAGTCATTAATCGTTAACCCTTCAAACCACACGTTATCTGGGGTCGATCTTGCGATTTTCTCCAACACATAGCGGGGATTTGTTTTGGACTTAATAATTTTATCAACTTGCTCAGAGCGGGACTTTAGCTTTTCAATTTGTTCGTTAAAGGCCAAGAGCTGGGCCTTGATGCTTTCATTGGCCTTAACTTCTCTTCTTAACTTTTGGTATCTTTGATTAAGTAAATTTACTTCCTTTTCATCTTTTTTAATTTCGCTTTTAAAGTGATCATCAATAAATCCAACCGGTAATGTAGCAACAAGATAAGAAATAATAAGCTTACCCCAAGGTAATTTACCGAGGTCTATCCCCAGTACAACTGGAGCCTTTAATTTCTTCTTCTGTTCAATTAGATTAATTTCAATCATTTATATTCTTCTCATGGCCAACCCGAGGACTTGAGCGCCACGGTAAGCAATTTGATTTATCTCTTCTTCACTAAAGTCACCACTTTTATATGAAATGGCGTCAAAGGGATTAAGCACCCTCACGTCTACTCCAAGTAGAGCTTCTAACCCCTCTAAAATTCCAGGAATAAGAGCACTTCCTCCCGTTACTGCACAACCCACAAGAGACTCATCAGAAGTTGAACTTACATAGAAATCTATGGCCTTTTTAATTTCAGAAAAGAATGTTTCAACGACATCATCGATGATTTCTAAAATTTCTTCAGGTAGATTCCCATTTTCATCACCATGCGTCTTGAGGTCTTCTGCTTCAAAGTAGTTTACACCCATCTGTCTTTGAATTTCTTCAGTGATGATAACACCTCCGACATTGATCTCTTTTGAGAACATAATTACGCCGGCTTTATAAATAATGAAGTATGTAGTTTGAGCCCCCATATCTAAAATGAGGTAACTTTGATCTGGTTCTTCGATTTCATCTCCCATAACGAGTTCAAAAACATTCGTTACGGCCAAAATACCTAGGTCTACAATTTTAACAATACCATCAGCTTGCTCTACAAGCTCCTTGAAGTTCAATATCGTATCATTTTTGGCAGCAGCAACAATGACATCAACACCACCACCTTCATTCTCACCAATTAGATGAAACCCAACTTTAGACTCTTCAATATCAAATGGCAGATACTGTTCCGCCTCCCAGAGAACTTGGTCTTCAATCTCTTCTTCCGTTCCGCCCGCTAACTGTAGCTTTCTGGCCAATGTATTTGGACCAGAAACCCCCAACGTACAAACAAGAGGATTCACTCCCAATTCTGCGGCGGCTTCCCTGATGGCCTCTACAATTTCTTCAGGCTTTTGAACTTCATCCTCAATAATTGCACTCTCCGGTAAAATTGCCATCGCATATTTTACAAGAGAGTAGTCATTACCCTTTTTTTCAACGAGGGCCATCTTAACGGAACTCAGACCGATATCTATCCCAACCATAGGCTTACTACCTAGAGTTAAGTTGGTAATTAATTTTTTAACTTCTTTTACTAAATCCAAAAAAGATCCCTGAGCTCTCAAACAACGAAGTGTCAACGTCAATTATAACTATCTAAAGGCAGTAAATTCAAGAAATTACTGTTTATTATAACGTTCTATCTCATATTCATGAATAATCGCTCGTTCTTAAGCAACTAAATAAGTCCAGCAAACCAATTCGTAAAATTCGTAATTAACTCTGGGGTAAAAATCTGAAAGAAAGAGATTATCACGATAAAAGGCCCAAAAGGTATCGGAGTTTTTTTATCAACTACTTTCATTATCATCAGCACACCTGCAAACACAGATCCTATCAGACAACTATAAGATATATTTTGAATAATTCCCTCTGGCCCCAGGTATAGGCCAAGGGCCCCCCAAAACTTGATATCCCCTCCTCCTAGGCCAATTTGACCTTTTATTAAATAAAAAAGGTAAGTGACCCCTAGAGGAAATAAAACCCCGATCGCACCACCGATAATCCAGTAGAGATAAGGCTTTGTAGTAACCACCGCCAAGATAAACACGATCGCGAGAAAAAGGTTCACTTTATTAGGAATGATCTTATGACGAAGATCGATGACAAAAATAACGACGAAGCAAGAATAGACAGATAACTTAAATGCATAACTTAAAAGATCCCCAACTTCGAGACTTGTCGGTGAAACAAAGAAAGCAAAGATAGCAACACTTAACTCAACAAGAAGATAACTTATAGGGATTTTCCACTTGCACTTTGAGCATTTCCCCAGGAGTACAACATAAGAAAGAATGGGTAGATTCTCATACCAAGAAATCATTTTATCACAACCTGGACACTTACTTCTTCCATCGGCAATTGATTTTCTGATTGGTATTCTATAGATCAGTGCATTGAGAAAACTCCCAATCATACTTCCAAAAATCGTCGAAAATATCTTGATCGCTACCATTAAGAAAAATCCTTCTTCGCCACAATATAATTCGACAAGACGGCAAAAACTAAAATCCATAGTATTCCATAAGCGAAGCTCGAAATAAGGTATGAATCAGAAAGTTTACCGTCATAGAGTACATAGTTCTTAATGTTGAATTTTGAAAAGTTGGGCATAAACTTCGAATAAAAATCTATAAAGAAGCTTAACCCTTGATCCGTTTTAAATAGTGTTGTCTCTTTAACCGATTCAATTGCATGTCCCGCAACATACATGGTTAGACTAAACATTACAGTAAGAATCGTATTGGATATGAGAGAAAAAAATACGACGGCAAACAAAACAACAAGAGACTCTATAAATATAAAAAAAGCAGACCAAGGAATTAGATAGTGGAACCCCCCTCCCACAGAGAAGTAGAGCGCAAGAACAAAAATAAACAACATAAAGATATTAACAAATAATATTCCTGTTAGACCCAACATTTTTCCGAGATAGAAACTTTTTCTTGATACTGGGCGAGAGATAACCATATAGAGCGTTCTCGTTTTTATTTCTTTATCCACAAGAGTCGCTCCCATAAAAATTGCGATCCCAACAGATGAAAGAGAGAGGACACCTAAACCTACATCTAGCCCCACCCTTGCCGCTGCCCCATAAGTCATTTCAGATGATATAAAGATAGAAAGAGCAATAACTACACCAAGTATAACTACATTGAGTAAAATTTTACTTTTATAAATCTCTTTGAATGTTTGTGAACCGATTAAGCTTATTAACTTCATTTTATTTTCCACTAGTATTGTAGATAATATTTTCCAAGGTTGGACGACTTCGAATCAGTTCTTCAACAACGACATCATTGTCCAACGCAAATTTCAAAAAATTATTCCGCTCAGAGACATCAATTTTACAGCGATAGAAGTTATCAATCTGATTACTCAAAACCATCGATGGAAATGACTCCGAGATCATTTCACCCCCCCCCTCACATCGAAATCCGATCTCGAACATTTGTCCGCTAGCAGAACTAAGCAGATCTTCCGTTTTTCCTTCGTAATACTTCGATCCATCTTTTATAACAACAAGAGAGTCACAAATTTCTTCAACATCGGAGACGATATGGCTACTAAAGAAAACAGTGGCACCAGCTTGATTTAGCTCAACCATGATATCTTTAAAATCTCTTCTTCCTAAAGGGTCTAGACCCGATAATGGCTCATCTAAAATTACCAATTCTGGATTGTGAATAAGAGCAGAAACAAATCCTAGTCTTTGCAACATTCCCTTTGAATAGTTTCTAATCTTTCGATCTAGCGCAAAATCAATACTTAACTTTCGGGCCCACTTCGCAATATTGGCCTTAAGCTCTACTTCTGGAACGTTTTGTAATTTCCCAAGATAGCTACAAAACTCCATTCCTGTCATATACGAATAGAAGTAGGGATGCTCAGGAAAATAGCCTATTTTCGACTTTACCTCATCAAAGCTATCCCCCATTTTTTTATCATATCGAATCTCTCCAGAGTCGATAGCAATGAAGCCCAGCATTGATTTGATAGAAGTTGTTTTTCCGGCACCATTGGCCCCAAGAAATCCGCAAAGACTTCCTTCTTTAATGGAAAAACTTAACTGATTTAGTATGACTTTCTTCTCTTTCCAAAAGTCTTCTTTGAATCCTTTAGAAACGTTTATAAACTCTATCATTTATATAATCTTTATATTTGAGTTATTATTATCTTTAAGTATTACCTAACATTGAACAATTGTATATTGATGACCCTTATAAAGCCTAAACATTTACACTTCTCTACTTCTTCTATTGCGACAGTTCTGTTTTTCTTAATTTCACTTTTCATTATTGGTAGGCTTTATCCTCTTACCCTTAAAAAGAATATTCTCATCGATCAACAGAGCAAAGCAATCAATCTAAAAACGAATACTGTTAAGATAAGCTCTCTAGGGCAACAGAGACTCATCTCAAGTCTACTCTGGATTGAAACGCTACTAAACTCGGATCTGACTCATTATGAAAGCGACGATCTTCAAAATTGGATGTTTTTACGTTTTAAAACTATTACAGATCTAGACCCTAATTTCTATGAAGCCTACCTCTATGGTGGTATTTATTTAAGTATTATCAAGGACGATGAAATTGGGGCAAAGTTTATTTATGAAAGAGGTCTAACTCATTTCCCAGATGATTTCTACCTTAACCTCAATGCCTCTTTCCACTATTTCTATGAACTTCACGACATAGATAAGAGTCTTGAGCATCTCGGCCGTATTTACAAACAGCCAAGAGCCCCTCGCTTTCTCTCGTCTCTTTATGCTCGTTTAAAGTCTACAAGAGGAGACCTGCAAAGTGCTTTGGCTTTACTAATAGACCTATACAACAAGGCTCCCGAACATTCAGAATTAAAGAAATCCTATGCTCATAAAATTTATACTCTTAAAGCTGAAATTGATCTGAATTGCCTCAACAGTAAGCAGAGTAATCATTGCGCCACAAAAGATTTCTTCGGAGAAAATTACTATTTAGATAAAGATGGAAAATATCGTGCAAGAGGAGATTGGAAACCTTTTAGAATAATCGAAAAAGCCCCGGCCAAAAAACCGGGGCATTCAAACTAAAATTAATAGCCTTTCTGTACTTCAACTAGAGCCTTGTTTTCGTCAATG
>JBFHGF010000037.1:0-13828 GCA_041583335.1 Bacteriovoracaceae bacterium | reverse complement strand
TTTTTTAAAGAAATTGAGATTTCTACGGAAGAAGCATTATTTCTTAAGAAAATCATGCGACGCGATGATAGCGTGTCCGAGCAACAGAAAATCGAATTTATAACACCTATTGTCGCTAAAATTGAAGCTCACCGTGCTGTGGTGCTTCGTTTAAATAATGCCAAGAATACTGACTCTTTTGGCGAGCTGGAAATCCATGAATTAAGTGAGCCCTTTGGTGCCCTTTTTGGAGATCTTCTCGTTCAAAACGAGCAAGGGGCCAGGGTTATCACTGTCTATGATCGTGATCGCCTCGGCAGTATGTTCAGTGGTGCTCGCTACCACCAAACTCGTGAAGGGGGGAGTATCCACACGGATAATGTCAACGTTCCTGAGCTTTGGGATTACTTATATCTGAGCTGTATTTCTCCTGCCTATGTTGGAGGAGAGAATATTTTAGTGGATGGGGTTTTGATTAATAAAATTCTCGAAGAGAAGTTTCCTAAGGCCTTCGAAGTTTTGAAGAGTCCCTTTATTTGGGAAATGAGGGGAGTGAAGGACGAGCTCTATAATGCTCCGATTATTACTTACGATGAAAAAGGTGAGCCCCATTTTCGCCACCTTCGCCCTTATATGGAATCGGCCCATATTAAGGCCGAAACTCCACTTACGGCCGAACAGCTCTATGCTCTCGATGTTCTCGATGCTCTATTAAATGATAGTAATAATCAAGTACGCTACCGCATGCAGGCCGGAGATATTCTCCTTTCTAAAGATGATCAAGTTCTCCACGGGAGAACTTGTTTTTCCGATGATCTTGAGGCGGTCTCTATTGAAGAAGCGGGCCAATTTCCCAATCGACCTCTTAAGCGGACGATGGATAGGCTATGGGTGAAACGATGAGCGCTCAGCACACAGCAATTTTATTGGCCGCGGGCTACGGTTCTCGAATTAGTGGCATGACGGAAAAACCAAAATGCCTTTTGGAAGTGGATGGAGAATCTCTCTTAGAGCGCAACCTTAAGATCTGGAAGAGTCTTGGGATCAAGCGAGTAAAAGTAGTTCTTGGTTACAAAGAAGAATTAATTAGAGAAGTTCTGGCCAAGTATGAGAATGATTTTGAAATCTCAACTTTGGTAAATGATGACTATCGCAATAAAGGCAATACCTATTCCCTCTATCTTGGAATTAAGAACTGGAGTGAACAAGATCAATCGGCCCTTATTTTTGATGCGGACTTAATTTACGATCAGGCCATTCTTGAAAGCTTCCTCGGAGAAATTAAGGGACAATCTTCCATCCTTACGGGGGTTGGTTCTCTCGATGATATCGAGTGTGCCAAAGTCTTAGTTGAGAAAACAGAGGCTGGATCATGGGTTCGCATGACAGTAGACAAAAGGGCCGTTAGTAAAGATGAGTTGAACAAGTTTCAGTTTGCCGGAGAGGCCCTTGGGATTCTTTCCTTTTCTTATGCAGATACTTTAAGTCTAGAGAAAAGTGCAGAGGATTTCTTATCTCGTGAAGAAAATATCCTTCTCAATTGGGAGCATTTACTCAATGTTTACTTTCCCCATCATAAAGTCGGTTATGAAATGACCGATTCCAAGCGTTGGGTAGAAATCGATACCCCTGAAGACTTCAATATGGCCGTGGAAATTTTTAAGAAGTAAAAAGTTTAGGATTAAATTTGAGCAGTAGTAAGTTTTTTAATATTGATGAATATCGAGCATGTACCAAGTCTATTGAGGTAGAAGAGCCTCTCGATTTTGTACTGTATCGTCCGTTGGCCTACCTCGTGGTTAAGTTTACCTACTTTTTGCCTTTAACCCCCAATCTATTCTCTTTCTTTGCTTTCTTGGGCGCTTTATTTGCGGGGTATTCTCTCATTCAAGGAGAGAGTCATTTCTTCTATGGAGGGGTTGGAGTTTTCATCTTCTCCGTCTTTGATTGTTGTGATGGTATGTTGGCCCGTTTGAAAAAGAATGGAAGCTTCTACGGCGAGATGATTGATATGTTGGTTGATCTCTTCTCCAATATTTGTTTCTTCTTTGGCCTCTCTTATGGTCTGGCCAAGAGTGAAAGCTATCCTTCTTATTACTCATACATCGTTTTTATAAGTGCTTTCTTCATTCTCTTTCATGCAAGTATTTATCGCTACTATCGTATGCAGTATGAATTTTATCTGAAGGGCAATCCCCAAGGACGGCATGAACATTTACAAGAATTTAGAGATAAGCTCGAAGAAGTGGAAAAGAAAAACGGAAGCTTCTTGGAGATCTTCGTTTTAAAACTCTACCTCTCTTTTTCGGCCAAACAAAAGAAAGAAGAGAAAATAAAAGTATATCCCGTTGAATCTTATATTAAGAAGAACAAAACCCTCCTACCTTTTTGGGGATTAATTGCGGGGACATCCCACTTATTCATCCTTTCGATGGCGCTACTATTCAATGTTCCGGGAATGTATTTTACTGCATCTATCATTGTTTTTAATGTGATTCTCTTAGTCCTATGGATTAAGCAAAAGTCGGTATTAAAAAAGTTGGAGTTAGCATGTTAATTCCATTTATTGTTGGTTTATTCATTGGTTTTGTGATGTGTATTCCCATCGGACCTATCAATATATGGGTGATGAATACCTACCTCAAGTATAATCAAGTTAAGGCCTTGGCCATTGCGGCCGGAGGTTCGGTTATGGACTTCCTCTATTTCTACATCATTTTATCAGGCCTCTCTTTTGTGACCTTTAACCCGCAAATGGTGCTAGGTTTTAAAGTTCTAGGAATCCTAGTCATTATATTGCTTGGGGTAAAAGAATTACGAACAAAATCAGTGACCTCTGAGGACTTGGAGGTCAAAGATAGTTTTAAAGCAAAGCTTATGAAAGGAACAATGTCCTTCTTTATGCTTGGGGTCGTGATCTATACGGCCAATCCGACCTTGATTATGACCATGTCTGGTCTTGGTGCCTTTGTGAAGAGCTTAGAACTCTTTGCCTTTACTCAAGCGAATATCCTTTCTGTTTCCTTGGGATTGGCCATAGGATCACTCTCATGGTTCTATTTTTTGATTTTTCTCGTGAAGAAGTTCGAAGAAGTTATTAGAAATAAATATATTCATTCCTTCTCCCTAATCTCAGGAGTTCTCATGGTAGGACTTGGTGTATATATGGGGGGACAATTAATTTGGAGTTATCAATGAGCAATACGAATATTAAAAAGACAACTCAGCTTAAGCAGTTACTTACGGGTAATGGGCTCGACTTCATTATGGAAGCGCATAATGGACTTTCTGCTAGAATTGTTCAAGAAGCAGGTTTTAAAGGTATTTGGGGCAGTGGACTTTCTATTAGTGCGGCCCTAGGTGTACGAGATAATAACGAGGCTTCATGGACTCAGGTTCTTGAAACGGTTGAGTTTATGAGTGACGCTACGGATATCCCTCTTCTTCTCGATGGAGATACTGGATACGGTAACTTCAACAATATGAGACGATTGGTTAAAAAGCTTGAGCAACGTGATATTGGAGGGGTTTGCATTGAAGATAAAATTTTTCCCAAGACTAATAGTTTTCTAAGAGGGGAGAAGCAACCTCTTGCGGATATCGAAGAATTTGCAGGAAAAATTAAGGCCGGTCTCGATGCTCGTAGCGATGATGACTTCTGTATTGTTGCCAGAGTAGAGGCCTTTATCGCGGGTTGGGGACTTGAAGAGGCCCTTAAACGTGCTGAAGCTTATCGCCAGGCCGGAGCAACTGCGATCCTTATGCACTCTAAGAAGAGTACTTCTGAAGATATCGAAGTTTTCATGAAAGAATGGGGTAATCGCTGTCCCGTCGTTATTGTACCTACAAAATTCTACGCAACTCCTACAGATAAATTTAGAGAAATGGGGATCTCAACTGTTATTTGGGCCAACCACAACGTAAGAGCCTCTATCGATGCCATGCAAAGAACTACAAAGCAAATCTTTGATGATGAAAGTTTGATCAATGTTGAAGACAAAGTGGTTCCGGTAAAAGAAATCTTTAGACTTCAAAATGACCAAGAACTTGCCGAAGCAGAAAAACTCTACTTTGGTTCAACGGCCAAAACGAAAGGACTAATCCTAGCGGCCAGTCGCGGTTCAGAAATTGCAGAACTCACCGTTAATAAGCCTAAGTGTCTTCTTGAAGTGAATGGCAACTCACTTCTTAAACAGTCCATCAATAAACACCGTGCTATCGGCGTCTCTGATATCTCTGTTGTTAGAGGCTATAAGAAAGAAGTATTTCCCGATCTTGGTGTTACCTATGTTGATAACGACGACTTTGATTCAACAGGAGAACTCTATTCTCTAAACCTTCTTCAAAGTGAATTGGATGGGGATTGCTTTATCAGTTACGGTGACATTGCTTACCGTGGTTATATCTTGCAACTTCCACAGGAGAGTTCACATGATATTACGATTGTTGCCGACAGTTCTATTTCGGAGAGAGAGAACGATTACGTTGGAGACTTTGTATTTTGTGATCAGCCCAATAGCCGCGACTTTAGTGAGAAGACAGCAACTCTAAAGAGTATCAAACTTAGCTCTAAGAGTGATCTTGTTGAAGCTCCTCAAGGTGAGTGGATTGGTATTTTAAAGGCAACTCATAAAGGTAGTGAGGTTCTTAAAGGTGCTCTGCAAGAACTCTCTCAAAGAGAAGACTTCAAGACTCTTAAAATGGCAGACCTCCTTACTACATTAATGGAGAGCAAGGTGAGCATCGGTGTTAAGTATATCGAAGGACACTGGATGGATGTTGATCACTATAAAGACGTAGAGCTTTTGCAAGGATTCTAAACTATGATTAAATCAGATGATTTTCTAACGAAATGTAAAGAATATGGATATACCCTCTTTTCAGGGACACCATGCTCTTACCTCAAGCCATTCATTAATAAGGTTATTGATGATCAAGAACTCGACTTTATTGAAGTGACCAATGAGGGCGATGCCGTGGCCTTAGTCAGTGGGACTTGGTGTTCTGGTAAGCGTGGTGTGGTGATGTTTCAAAACTCCGGTCTTGGAAATGCCATCAATCCGCTCACCTCACTGAGCCATACTATGCAAATTCCTTTTATTGGAATTGTCACACTTCGTGGTGAAGTTGGTGGTGCTGCTGATGAGCCTCAACACGAATTGATGGGGAAGATCACCACTGGGCTTTTAGAACAGATGGAAATTCCTTGGAAGTACTTTCCTACGGAAGATGATCAGATTGAATCTTATTTAAAAGAAGCGCATGAGTTCTGTGAAAAAGAGCGTCGTCCTTTTTTCTTTGTGATGAAGAAAGGAAGCGTTGATGCTTATGAATTACAAAGTTCTACGAATACAACAAAAATTGAAGTGACCTCTTCTGTTTCTAAACAAAGCCTCATTAAAGGTGAGCGTAGTGTAACAAGAACTCAGGCCCTAGCTCAAGTAAAGGAATTCTACGGCAATCAAGTTCCTGTGGTAGCAACAACTGGAAAGACCGGACGCGAACTCTTTGAACTTGGCGATACAGACAATCAATTCTATATGGTGGGATCAATGGGCTGTGCTCTACCTATCGGGCTAGGAATTGCTCATACGGGACGCAAAGTTTGTGTTACGGATGGCGATGGGGCCGTGATGATGAGACTAGGAAATTTGGCCCTGGCCGGTCAGATGAAGAGGGAAGGCCTTCTTTCAGAAACGGGCTCACTTGTTCATGTGGTTCTTGATAATGCTGTTCACGATTCAACAGGGGGACAGAGGTCCTACTCCGAGCACACGGATCTTTCGACCATTGCCATAGCTTCTGGATACGATATGGCCATTGATGTGGATAATGAGGAAGATTTTGTTAAGGCGTTACAACAGTGTGATAAGGCCAAGCTTAGCTTTATTCGTTATTTCATTAAAAAGGGGTCTCCAAAAGACCTCGGTAGACCCACTGTTAGGCCCCATGATGTAACGGCAAGGCTTGCTAAGTTTCTACAGGGTTAAATAGTTATGCAAAAGATTAATAAAGAAGTTAAACGCGATATTCTCCTCAACCCCGGACCGGCCACAACCTCTGTGAAGGTGAAAGAGGCCATGATCGTTACCGATATTTGTCCCCGAGAACGAGAATTTGGTGCCCTTATTGAAAAGGTAACAGCAACTCTTAAGAAAGTGTGCAATGCTGCTGATGATCTCTATGAAACGGTTTTGTTGGGTGGCTCTGGTACTGGTGCTATTGAGGCGTGCTTATCTTCTTCTATTGCAGCAGATTCCAATGATAAAATTTTGATTATTGAAAATGGAGCCTATGGTTTGAGGATGGAGCAAATCTGTCAGACCTATCAGATTCCTTATCATAAAATGAAGTTTTCATGGGAAGGTCCCATCGATACTGAAGTAGTGGCCAAGCACTTGGCCGATCATGCTTCAGAGTATCGCGTGATGGCCTTTATCCACCATGAAACGACTTCAGGTGTCCTTAACCCACTAGAGGAGCTTTGTGCCCTAGCAAAGAAGTATGAACTCAAAAGTATGGTTGATGCTATGTCTTCTTATGCGGGAATTGTGATTGATCAAACCGCTAATGAAATTGATTATCTTATTTCTTCTTCTAATAAGTGTATTCAAGGGATGGCGGGGATTGGGATTGCTATTGTCGCGAAGGCCGAGCTAAAGACCATCGAGTCTTTTAAAAAGCGAAGCTTCTACTTTGACCTAACTAAGAACTATAATTCTCAGGCCAAGGGAGGGCAATTTGCCTTCACTCCTCCTGTTCAAGTTCTCTATGCCTTGGATGCTGCGATTGAAGAGTTCTTTGCCGAAGGTGGGCAAGAAGAGAGGGCCGCTCGCTACGCAGCTTTATATGAGAAGATGTATACAGGTATGCTCGAGTTTGGTTTTAGGCCTGTTGTAGAGGAAAAAGTGCATTCTAAAATTTTGACTTCTTTCTTCTATAAAGATGATTCACGCTTCTCTTTTGAGGAGCTGCATTCTTTCTTCTATGAGAGGGGAGTGACCATTTACCCTGGAAAGGTGAGCGATATTGATTCATTCAGAATTTCTAATATCGGAGATCTTACTCTCGAGGATATAGATACTTTTTTAAATCTCATGAAAGAATACCTCACTCGCTTTGAATAAAGTCAGGACTCATTCATGGATTTCTACTTATTCTTTTATGACTCAAATCTAAAGGATCTCCTTCTTGAGGAACTCAGACTCTTCTTTCCAGAATTGAAATTGAGTTTCTCTAATAAAGAGTTTATCAGTATGAAAGGGGATGCATCTTACCTCCAAAAGTTGAAGGAGCGTCCTCTTATCTATGCCAAAAGAATGGCGCTTTTCTTAGAAAAGAAAGAAGATATTTCTGAAAACCTGTCAGGAGTGCTCGTTGGTGAGCAATACTGGATTTATCAAACGATTGATCATCCCTGTGACACCTTTGACCTTAATGAAGTTCCCCTGCCAGAAAGAGCACCTTCTCGTGCTTATCATAAAATGGAACAGGCCGTGCGCCTTTTTGGTTTGAAACTAGAAACAGGTCAACAGGTGGTTGAGATTGGAAGTGCCCCAGGAGGTATTTCTTACTACCTAATGGAGCTTGGGCTAAAGCTTACGACCATTGATCCCGCCTCTTTTGATGAATATGTCAGTTCTCAATACCCTGAGCTCTTTTGTCATGTTCAAAAGAGTATCTTTGATGTGAGTAAGAGAGATCTTCCTTCGCATTGTGATTGGGTGGTCTCTGACCTCAATCTTGCCGGAGAATTGAATACGGCCCAATCGTTGAGGATAATGAAGCTCTTTCCCAAGCTAAAGGGAGCTTTTCTTACGGTTAAGACTCCAAAAACTTCTGATGTGGCAAAGATTGGAGCTTGGACTAATGCTCTACGGGCCAATTATCGAAGGGTTTATGTCTTTCATTTACCGGCCCATCGCAGAGAAATTGGTGTGCTAATCCTCTGTTAGAGGCATTGTTTAAGTTTTGTTAGATATCCTGACTAGTATTTGAATTCATGCGCTATTTCACGGTATGATAGCACTCGTTTTATCATTAAATCTCAAGCTCGAGGAAGTTTTCCAATGAAAAAGGTTAATACTGATCTTTATAAAGTGAATAAGAATCCCGACTTAGTCCACGACGACCATTTTGAGCTGATGACTCAAGTGATTCATCTCGCGGGGCTTTTTGAGCAGGTGGCCATCAAGGGAGTCAGTAGTGAACTCTCATTTACCCAGATTAAAATCCTAAGCATGATTCAGGCCGGAATATGCAATAAGTCTTCTGATCTTGCAACTCATCTTCATGTGACCAAGGCCAATATGACGGGGATGATTGGGCGACTCGAAAAAAATGGTTATGTCGATCGTGTTGAGAATGAAAATGATTATCGGGTAAAAATTTTGAAACTATCGCAAAAGGGTGAAGAATATATCGCAAGCACTCGCCCTAAATTCTTTGAGTTGGTCAATGAAACCTTCAGGGACCTTGATATTGAGCAGGTGAAGCAAGTCAATGATTGCCTCACCCAATGCATAACAGGGATGACAAAAGTTATCAGCTAGAGCGATTAGTCTTCTAGTCCAGGTATAACCTTATCTTTCTCAGTCGTACTATCTTGAATTAAGCGAAGTACCGTTTGTACATCTACATAAGGATTTCCGGCCCCTGCTGGATTTCCTTTACCATTTGGCCAACCAATAAAATCGGGGTAAGGTCTATCGGTGTAGTTATCCTGCCAGTGACCATCAATAATATTATTATCTTGATCGAGAAAGAGGCGGTAGCGATAGCTCTCTTGGTTAAGGCCTAGTCCGTGAACGACTTCCATTCTCGTTTCTTTATTGGTTTGTTCTATACGCGCTTCTTGGGTGAGCTTGATGATGTCTTGAACATCGACATAGGAGACGGCACCTTCTGGAATCGAAGCATCTAAGTAATCTTCATTCGCTAAAGGAGTAGGGTTGCCCATATCATCAAGAAAGTTTTGGAAACCTTCATTCCAAATTTGTTGACTTGGTTCTACATCAAAAATTGCGGCGTAGGGCTTTTCGGGGTGTTCTTGTTTGATTTGGCGATAAACCCTTTTGAATATGTGGTAGACCGCTGGGTTTACCGGATTTTTATCCATATCATGGGTGTAGTTAATTTCACCTGCACGAACATAGAGTTCAGAATTCTTATAAAGTAGAGCGGCCAAGGCCTTGAGGTCATTGGGATAGAAATCGATGACAACGGAATTTCCTTCTTCATCGACAATCGTTCTTTGAATGGTGGTATTGGGTTCAGGGAGCAAGCAACCTGTAGTTCTCATAGCATAGCAAGAACCTTCCCAGCCTTCGATGGGTCCAAAGCCTTCACGCTCAGGTCCCCTTGCTTTCATTTCGGCCTTGAGGCTATTCATCTCAAAGTCTCCAGTGAGAAGAGCATACTTACGAATAGGAGAGAGATTGTTAATTTCTTGCTCGCTCATTTCGTGAAAGACATTATATTTAATTGTGGAAGCATCTAGAACTTCTTGAGTCTCATACTTTCCCTCTTTAAAGAAGTACTGATTGCTTGGAGTATTGTTCATGATGTGAGGAGTACGGTATGGCCAATCAAAGCCACCATACATTAAAGGCATATAGTTATTCTTGTATGAAGCCGTTTCAGGAGTTACTTCGTAATTGGTAATGCTCTCATCGAACTTCTTGGCATTTTTTAAAATCGTCGTGGCCTGATCCTCTTCAATTCCCGCATTCTTAATACTTTGAAAGAGAAAGCCCAGCTGCTAAGCACAGTTATTGGAATTAACTTCGGGGTCAATTTCTGCATGGGCCGTGTTTATGAGGGTAAGAGGCATCAGCACAAGTGAGGCCTTAATGATGAGCTTGGGAATAAGTCCAACAACTTTCATATTTTCTCCAATTACAATTTCGCGGGTATTTTTGCACAATGTGACCAATCACAGAGGCTTAGACCCTTAACTTTCATGGGGTGTTAGATTTATAGGCAGTTTATTATTTTTTTATTGAGGGCCTAGGGGGAAGGCCCTATGATGGATGGGTCAGTAAACAAAGGAATATTCTATGAGTGAAATCACTTTCTATACTAATCCCGACTCTCGAGGGCGTATGGTGCGCTGGCTACTTGAAGAGTTAGGAGTGGACTATAAAGTCGAGGCCCTACGCTTTGGAGCAGAGATGAAGCACCCAAGCTTTCTAAAAATCAACCCCTTAGGTAAGGTTCCGGCCATAGTCCATAAGGGGAAGGTGGTCACAGAGAGCGCGGCCATTGTCTGCTATCTCGCGGAAACATTCTCCCATAAAGGTCTGACTCCGTTAGAGAGTGAAAGGGCCGACTACTACCGCTGGCTCTTCTTTGCCACCGGGCCACTAGAGTTGGTAATGGCCGATCGTCTGCGAAAAGTTGATAATCAAAGAGGTTGGAAAGGCTTTGCCTCCCATGGTGGAGATCATGAGGAGATTTTTAGAGTGCTTAAAGAGGCGTTGGGCAGGCATGCTTATATTGCTGGAGAGCGTTTTAGCGCGGCCGACATTTATGTGGGTTATCAAATTGCACTGGGAATGTTCTTTAAAATTATTCCAAGAGACCCCGTTTTTGTGGCCTATTGGAAGAAAGTTCGCAGTAGGGAGGCCTTCCAAAAGGCAAAGCAGCTCGATGATGAACTCTCGAAAAAACTGAAATAATGCGCTGAGTATTTTTAGCGTATATTCGTTCTTTTTGCCGCGATGCCCTCCTCTATATATTTGGGGTCATTAGTGTTAGATTATCCTCAAAATTGTATATAAAAATAAAGGATGATGTATCGTGGCAAAAATCACATGGACCAAAACAGATGAGGCTCCGGCCCTCGCAACTTTTTCACTTCTCCCCATTGTAAAGGGCTTTACTAAGTCGGCGGGAATTGATGTTGAGACCAAAGATATTTCTCTTGCAGGAAGAATCATTTCTCAATTTCCAGAAGTTTTAAAAGAGGACCAAAGAATTAATGATGACCTTTCTCTTCTAGGAGAAATGGTAAAAGACCCGAAGGCCAATATCATCAAGCTTCCCAATATTTCTGCTTCTCTTCCTCAGCTACTTGATGCGGTTAAGGAGCTTCAAGCACAGGGATATGCACTTCCTAATTACCCCGTGAATCCTAGCAACGATGCTGAGAAAGTGATTCAAGAAAAATATGCCAAAGTGATGGGCTCAGCGGTTAACCCTGTTCTTCGTGAAGGAAACTCAGATCGTCGATCTCCCCGCGCAGTAAAGAACTTTGCTCAAAAGAATCCTCATCGCATGGGTGAGTGGTCTGCTGATTGTAAGGCCCACGTTGCTCACATGAATGGAGGAGACTTCTTTGGTAATGAAAAATCGGTTGTAACGGAGAAAGGTACTGAACTTACGATTGAGCTTCACGCCAAAGATGGTTCAACTTCTGTTCTTAAGGGTGGAATCAAGACTCTTGATGGTGAAATCGTTGATGGAACATTCATGAGCAAGAAAGCACTACGCGACTATATTGCTGCTGAGATCGAAAAATCAAAAGCAGAAGGGACCCTCTTTTCTATCCACATGAAAGCAACCATGATGAAAGTATCAGACCCTGTGATCTTTGGTCACTGTGTAGAAGTTTTCTATGCAGATGTATTCGAAAAGCACGCGGCTACTTTCAAAGAACTTGGGGTTAACGCTAATAATGGTATCAAAGATGTATACGATAAAATCGCTTCATGTGATGCTGCTTTAAAAGCAGAAATCGAAGCGGATATTCAGGCCGTTTATAAAGTAAGACCTGCACTGGCCATGGTTGATTCAGACAAAGGAATTACTTGTCTTCATGTTCCCAATAACGTGATCATCGATGCCTCTATGCCTGTGGTTATCCGTGATGGTGGAAAAATGTGGAGTCCAGAAGGTAAGCTAGAGGAAGCCGTTACTCTTATTCCTGATCGCTCATACGCCACTTTCTATCAGGCCACTATTGAAGATTGTAAGAAAAATGGAAAATACGATGTCAGCACGATGGGCTCTGTTTCTAACGTCGGTCTTATGGCCCAAAAAGCAGAAGAGTACGGATCGCACCCCACGACTTTTATCCTCTCTCAAGGTGGAAAAGTAGTCGTTAAGGATGCCGCTGGTAACGCTCTAATGGAGCACGAAGTAGAAGAAGGTGATATTTGGAGAATGTCTCGTGTAAGAGATATTCCGATCCAAGACTGGGTAAAGCTTGCGGTTAACCGCGCTCGTGCCACAGGAACGCCTGTTGTCTTCTGGCTTGATGTCAACCGTGCTCACGATGCCCAAGTGATTGCCAAAACACAAACTTATTTAAAAGATCACGATACCAATGGACTTGAAATTAAGATTCTTGCTCCTTTTGAAGCTCTTCAATATTCAGTAGAGAGAATCAGAAAAGGTGAGGATACAATCTCAGCTACAGGTAACGTGCTACGCGACTACTTAACGGACCTCTTTCCCATTCTCGAACTGGGAACATCTGCAAAAATGCTCTCTATTGTTCCTCTTCTCAATGGTGGTGGACTCTTTGAAACAGGTGCCGGTGGTTCAGCTCCTAAGCACGTGCAGCAAGTGGTTGAAGAAAACCATCTTCGTTGGGACTCTCTTGGAGAGTTCTTGGCCTTAGGTGTTTCACTAGAGCACTTTGCCACGAATGAATCCAATGCTAAGGCCGGAGTGCTGGCCGAGACTTTAGATAAAGCGACAGAGAGATTCCTTGATGAAAATAGATCACCTTCTCGTAAGGCCGGTGAGATTGATAACCGTGGTTCTCACTTCTATCTTGCTCAGTACTGGGCTCAAGAATTGGCCAACCAAGATAAGGATGCTGAGCTTAAGGCCAAGTTTACTCCAGTAGCGCAAGAGCTTACTTCCAAAGAAGCTCAAATTCTTGAAGAACTCAATGGTGTTCAAGGTAAGGCCGTTGATCTTAAAGGATATTTCCACACCGATAGTACTATTGTTGAGGCCGTGATGAGACCATCAGCAACTCTCAATAGCATTGTGGATGCCCTTTAATTAAAAAATTAAATTGTTTAATAAGAAGGCCCTTTTAAAAGGGCCTTTTTTTATTCTTAGGTGTTTAAAGTCCACTAAA
The DNA here is from genome assembly GCA_041583335.1 of Bacteriovoracaceae bacterium. GTDB lineage: Bacteria > Bdellovibrionota > Bacteriovoracia > Bacteriovoracales > Bacteriovoracaceae. The sequence continues at coordinate 753 of JBFHGF010000037.1, read as the reverse complement.
TTTGGGCACACGAAGTATACAAAAATCAACAGTTTAGACCAAAAATAGGGCATAACTCTTTCTCATTATAAAATTCCTAGGTGAGTAATAAGGATAAAATCATGAGTAAGAAAGATGTATCACCCTTAAGTAAGAGTGAGTTGAGAAAGAAACAAGATGAGCTCTTACAAAAGAAGAAAGTTGGTCTCGATATCTCTATGCCCAACCTTGAACTGCAATCACGAATTGTTGGGGTCAACTCCAACGTGGTGATAGGTGCCGTTCTTTTAGGATCTTTAGTTTTTAATTGGCGACTATATAAAATAGTAGATAATTTAAACCATCAGGTCTCTGATTTGAGAGAAACAAAAGTTTCGGTAGAAGTGACTAATCAAGGTGTTCATGATTCACTGGCCCAAGAGCGCTACCTCAATCATAAACTATCAGAGATGAAAAATGAGATTATCAACTCGATCCAACAACGAGAGGGCAGAAGTGACTTTGAGATCGCCCCTGGTACAATGAGAAGTCCCGCCTCACACTCCATTATGCCTTCGGCGCTTGAATTGATTAATCAAATCGATGTGGAGTAATACACGGTCGCTGATGCCGAGCAGTTTGCCACTTTTCGCGGCCTACTTAAGAGCTTGGGGCGAATGCGTTTTAAATATCGTAAAGAGGTCCAAACGATTGTGAAGGCCTACTCCAATACTCATCACATTTCTGGTGCTGATCGCAAGGAGTACCAGCTCTTACTTGAGCGCAGCGGGCAGT
>JBFHGF010000036.1:0-13963 GCA_041583335.1 Bacteriovoracaceae bacterium | reverse complement strand
GATCATGAGTTTTCTTTCTTGGATTAATGAAGATTTAAAAGAAGAAGAATCTGATTTCGTAAAGAGTGCCGGAGAAGAGTCTCGTGAATTCTTTAAACGAGGTAAAGACTTTAAGAAGAAAGTATATGAGGTCTACTTTGAAGAAGAGCTCAGTTCTCAAATCGTCGATGCCCTTCAAGATAGCGTTGCGGATTTTGTTGAAGATATCAAGAAGAATGAGATGACCTCGAAGGCCATTGCCTTTTTAATGAGTAAAAACTCCTCTGTTGCAGATCACTCCCTCAATGTGGCCAACCTTTCTATATTCTTAGGAATGGTATTGGGTCATGGACACCAATTTGTGCTTGAAAACTTGTATATGGGGGGCTTATTTCACGACTATGGTAAATTGAAAATTGATCCCAAAATTCTAGAGAATAAAAGTAACCGTATGTACTCTCATGCTATCCAAGAGCATCCTGTGACGGGAGCAAATATGTTGAGTAAAACAGAGGGGATTCCCAAGCAAGTGCTAACAATCGTGGAGCAGCATCATGAACAGTTCAATGGGCATGGCTATCCTAATTCTATGCAAGGGGATCAGATTTATGAGTTGGCCCAGATTGTAAGTATGGCCAATGTCTTTGATAATATTCTCTCTGAAAATAAGAATCTTGCTAAGGCAGAGAAATATAAGAAGGCCATTAAAGTACTTCAGTATGACAGTGGTAAGAATTGGAATCCCAAGTATATGGATCGGATTGTGGAGGCCCTAAATTTGGCCTACCTCTCGCAAGAGGAAGGCTAAATAGTTGAGAAATTAATTTTTGAAGTAAGCTAAAAACTGACCGTATTCTCGTTCATTCTTTTCAATATTTCTATAAATCGAATGACTGAAGGACAGTTGATTTGCTTGGGCCCAAGATTCAAGCTCACTTTTGGCAAATCCGTAGTGTTTAACACCCATAGCTTCGTTATCGGGGTGGAAAGTACCATCTTCTTGGTCTAGGTCCATAACCACCAGTACACCATCTTCTCTTAAAAGAGGCTTTAGCTTTGTAACCATGGAGCTAGGATTGTTTAGATGGTGAAAGGCCATCGCAGAGACGATTAAGTCAAAGCTTCCAATGTCTTCAGGGATTGATTCTTCTTCAAGGTTGAGCAAATAGGTTTTGAGTTTGTAGGAAGAGTCTACTTTTGAGTTCATTACCTCAAGCATAGCTGCTGAAGTATCAATACCCACAAGTTCATTTTTGTGATTTAAGAAATTGAGTCCAAAAAGGCCTGTTCCACATCCGAAGTCCAAAACTCGACCCTTTTCGGGGAGAGTGAGGTTTTTGAGGATATAGGCAGATAATGTTTCAAAGAAGGAGATTTTCTCTGGTGTATCCCAGCTATTCGCTTGAGTATCAAAGTGTGACATAGAACCTTACCGTTAATTTAAAGTTTTTATTTTATATAGAGTAGCGCAAAAGAAGTGGAGCTGTCTTTGATGTCCATCAAAATTTATTCTTTAAGGCAGAATTGTTCTAGGATCGATTTGTGCTGGGGGAAAGCTTCTTGCAATGAAGATTTGATTCCCATTTCGAAATCCGAGAACTCAAAGCCTGGCGCAACAGTACACCCAACCAATGAGTAGTCGCCATAGGAAGTACTGGCAAACCAATGGCCTGCAGGAACGATATGTTGAAGTTTTTCACCTCTTTGGGGATTTCTCCCCATCGTGATTTCAAGTAGCTCACCTTGAGGAGTGATTTGCAAGAGCCGCAAGGGGTCACCATCATAGAAGTGCCAGCCTTCATCAGCACTTAGGCGATGGAAGTGACTTATTGAGTTCTTTGTTATGAGAAACATGATGGCCGTCGAAGCGCAACGTTCTCCCTTTTCTGTAGAAAGGGATAATGAAGAGCGGTAGGTTTCTTTGAAGTAGCCCCCTTCTGGATGGGGCTCAAGTTGATAAAATTGAATAAGCTCTTCTACTTTATTCACGAAAATTATCCATTAATTGTATGATCAAGTTTCGAAGACATATCTTTGAGGCGATCAATTCGGTCCTGTAGTCCATCGGCCGTTTTTGAGGTTTTCTCAGACTGTAAACTATTTTCCTTGGCCGCTTGATCCAACTCAGTAATCGCAGTGTTAATCTCTTTTACTGCCTCTGTTTGCTCATTGCTTGCAGAAGAGATCTCCTCGATCATTTGTGAGATTTCATTAGAGTCATTTACAATATCATTGAAAATGTTGAGGGACTTTTTAGCAATCTCAACACCGTTTTCAACTTCTTGAGTTCCTCTACCAATAATTTCTTCAATTTTTGATTTTGATGATGTTATGGCGCTTTCAACTTTGCGAATACTTTCTTCGAGCATATTAGAGATTTCTCTCGCCGATTGACCACTGATTTCAGCAAGGTTTCCAACTTCCTCTGCGACGACGGCAAAGCCTTTACCGTGCTCTCCTGAACGAGCGGCTTCCACCGAGGCGTTGAAAGAGAGTAGCTTCGTTTGAAATACAATGTCATTAATGACTTTTGTCTTCTCGCCGATTTCATTAATTACTTCTACGATGTTACTGATGTTGCGGTTGTTCTCATCAATTTGTTTGATAACCTCAGCATTATTTTGAGAAATTTGAGTAATGGCATTCATCACATCATTAATAGAGTGTTTTCCTTGATTCACATTGGATAAACTGCGGCGAGCAATTTCAATACTTCGTTGAGCATTTTCAGAGTTTTTCTCAATCATTTTACTGGTTTCAAGAATAGAGGAAGAGGTTTCTTGAAGCGCGGAAGCTTGTTCATGACTGCTATTGGATAAAGAGGTACTAATGGCCTTAAGCTCAGTGCTAATTTCATTTACATGAACTGTTTCGGAGTTGAGGTTTGTTGAGATATGAGAAAGGTTATTGCTTAGCTTTAGGGAGAAAATTAAGCTTAGGACAATTGCCGCGATACTTACGGCCACAAAACCCGTAATAATTTTATTTTGAGTACTTCTTATTTGTGCTTGAGCTTCACTGATATAGAGACCTGTTCCTACGATCCAACCAAGCTCTGGTAAATAAGTAACATAGCTGATTTTATCTTCAGGTTCCCCCCCTTTTTTTCGGATGAATTTGTAATCGACAAAGTCAGACGGTTTATCCTTGGTTGCTCCAATGAAGGCCTGAACAAATTTCTTTCCATCTGTATCTTTCTTATCTAACCAATTCTCTCCCACTGCGGCGGGTATAAGGCCATGGGCCGTGACAAAACCATTTCTATCAAAGCCAAAGAAGTAATCCTCTCCATTGTAGCGAGTTTTATTAAAAATATTATGAATCCTTTTGATCGCTTCTTTTTTCTCTATTTTTCCGGTGGTCATATCATTGGTGACAGTATGAAGACTGCCCACAAAAGTTTCAACGGCGCTTTTTATTTCACTTTGTTTTTGGCGCATAAAAAAGTCTTTATAGGTGGGAAAGATATAAGTGAAGAGTCCTATAAAGAGGGGGGTCAGCGTGAGTAAGGTGAGGGCCGCTAGCTTGAATTTTAAGCTTTTAAAGTTCATACATGATCCGTCTTTTTTAGGGTTAAAATGAAACTCGTTTATTATACATCAGCTGTAAAAAAAGACAGTAAATACTTAAAAAATTTAACTCGCTTTTCTGTTAAGGACTTTCAAGCTTTCAAAGAGCTCATGAGACATAGAGGAAAGGTTGACCTGTTTAGTCGCCGAACCCATCTCATAGGCCGCACGAGGCATTCCATAAACTACGGAGCTATCTTTGTCTTGAGCGAGAGTTATGGCGCCTACATTCTTTAAGAGTTTAAGGGACTGAGCTCCATCTTTGCCCATGCCTGTGAGAATCGTGGCCACCATATTGTAGCCTTTTAGTTGACTTGCAGACTCAAAAAGAAAATCAATAGATGGTGTGAAGCGAGCACCTGCAACGTGATCTAGAACTTTGAAGATCAGCTTTCCTCTTTCTTGCTGAATAGAGGTGTGACGCCCGCCTGGGGCAATATATACAGTGTTGTTTTGAACTTCTTCATTATGTTTTGCCTCTTTCACTGTAAAAGGATTCTTCTCATTAAGTAGTTCGGCAAAGGAGAGGGAGTAGTTCTCTGGAATGTGCTGCCCGACAATGACCGGTGGGATGGTACGAGGAAAACTGCTTAGCATATAAGAGATGGCCCGTGTTCCTCCAGTGGAAGCTCCAATGAAGATCAAAGATTTTTCATATTGAGATGTTGGAATTCGCGATGTAGAAGGAGCGAGATCCAGAGACCTCACCTTAGCTCCTACAACATCCTTGATACGAGCAATGAGTGGAAACTTTCCATGGGTTAATTCATTTAAGGCCGGCTTTTGAATATAGTCCACAACTCCAGAGTTTAGAGCTTTGAGAACTTTCTTAGAGTTTTTATCACTTGAAGTTAAAAGTATGGTTGGAATATTGTACTTTTTAATAATACGCTCATAAATTTCGGCGCCATCCATATCAGGCATATTCATATCAAGTGTAATCACTTGTGGCCTTTTTGAGATAATATCTTTCTCTAACTCTTTCGTGTCGTGATGAACTGCAACACAATCAATTTGAGAATCACTTTCAATATGCTTCTTTAAAATTTTCGTAAGTGTTTTAGAGTCATCGATAATAAGTACAGAAATCTTGTTTGCCGCTTTAGAAGTAGAGGAAGGCATTGAGATTGGTGGAGATGAAATAGGTTTCTTTTTGTGAGCTTTGATTCTAAGTAAACCGTTGTGAAGGTTATAGAGAGAATCACTTGAAGTTTTATAAAGATTAAGTGCTTTTAGACCTTTCTCATCGAGAAATGATTTAACTTTCTTTCCGATTGTGAGTGGAGCTGCAATTTTATATCCCGTTGTGGTTTGCTTCTTTTCCAAGAAACTCTCAATTCGATTGAATGAATGAGTTAAGTTCTTTGCCTCAATAAAGGCAATTGGAATATTTTTTTTATAGAAGACAACGAGAGCACTTCTGTAGGGAAGTTCATGGGTTTGTCCTTCAAATTTGGCCCACTCATAAATAGTATCATGAGTAAATTGATCATGTTTTAAAAAATCAAGAACATGGAAACCCCAACTTGTGGAGGGCATGGAGTCTATGTGGTGTTGGGTGTGGAGAATTTGTTTTTCTGAGAGAATATAGGAGTCATACGGAATGTATTCATTTAGATAAGTATAGGCATCCGCTCCCTGGTACATACAAAAAATGGGCTTATCCTCAGATTTGAGAAAAACTTTTTCAGATACATAGAAATCGAGACTTCGCGAGAATTTAATCTTGTCGACGACATCCCTTTGTCCTTTTAGGGTATAGAACTCTTGAAAGTTCTTATAAAGAGAATCTTTTATCTCGTGCGTTGAGGCAATAATATGTTTAGGAATGAAGCCTTGTTCAAAAATTTCTTCAAGAAGAATTCTGATATTTGAGTGGGAGTGCTCTGCTGAAAATATATAAAGGGGTATCGTTTTAACGTTAACTTGAGTAGTTAAACTTCTTGATGGTGTTGGAGCGAAGGGGACCGGTGCTTTTAATGTGGGTGAAGATACTTTCTTATTTGATAAAGATAGGAATGTAATGATCTTGTTTTTTAGCTCTTCACTACATTGATCAAAGTTTTTAAAATTGGGCTTTTCAACGTAATCGAACGCACCTAGTTTGATCGCTTTTTGACCCAGATCTTGATTATCACGGTTTACACTAGATACAATAAGAACAGGAGGATGTTTCGAGTTGAAATATTTTTCAAGGTAGCCAACACCGTCGAGATTCGGCATATGGAGGTCGAGAGTAATGAGATCGACTTTTTCATTGGTATCTTTGAGGAAACTGGCCAGTTCATTGCCATCCTTGCATTGTTGGACGAGATTGTAGCGGCAATCATCTTCAAATATTTTCTTTAAAATTTTTAAAACAGCAGGACTATCATCAACGGTGACGACATTATAGCGCTCTCTGGCCGTTTCGGGAGTAGCGATATATTCATCAGTCGTATCAATTTTTCGTTTATAAATACAGGGACCAACTTTGGCTATTTCGGTTGAGTAATTTCCAATTGGCTCACTGACACCCGTGAATATGAGACCATGGGCTTCTAGTTTACTGTAGAGGTTAACAATAGAGCGTTTAATATTTTCTTCACTGAAATAGATGAATACATTTCTACAGAAAATGATATCAAATTTATCGTGTAGCATGAGAGGTTGAAGAATGTTGTGTGTTTGAAATTTACACTTGGAACGAATAAAAGGCTCGACCTGAGCACAGTCTTTTCCCAGCTCTTTGAACCGACTCCAGTATCCCTCAAGAAAGTGCGCTGGAATTTCTTTAACTTTTTCATAAGGGTAAATCCCCTGGGTAGCAGTATCAATAGACTGTTGGGCAATGTCCGTTCCAACAATTTCAAAATCCATACCTGGATATTTATTCTTAATTTCTTGATCGAGGAAGAGGGCAAGGCTGTAAGCCTCTTGACCGGTTGACGCCGCTGCTGACCAAACACGGATCTTATTTCTTCCTTGGGATCGAATGTGATTGACAATTTTATCCAGGTTATCTTTTAGATACTCAAAATGAATAATCTCTCGAAAAAGAAAAGTGTGATGAGTGGTTAATAACTCAATCAAAAGGGGTTCTTCTTCTTGGTAGTGAGACTTGAGAAAAGAGAGGTACTCTTCCGGGGCGCTCATATTGAGCTCAAGCATTCGACGCTTGAGCCTCGTACTAACCATTGTCGTCGATTTTTCATCGTAAACATTGGCCGTGACCTGAGATATTTTACTAATTACAAATTCAATAAGATTATTCAACAGGTCACCCTTTTTAATTATGCTACTTGTGCAATTTCTTCAAGATCAAGAAGTTTTTCAAAATTCAAAAGAAAAACCAAATAGTCTTCTGGTGACTTATAAATCGAATTAATGAACTTCGAGTTCTTATTCTTGCTGGTGGAAACGATCTCTGAAAGATCTGAAGGAATAACGTTAATAACTTTGTTGATAGAATCTACGATAACACCAACTTGAACATTATTAACTTTGACAATGATTGTAGCGCTCTCATTTTGTTCAGGGAGAGGTTCAATATTTAGTTTCGTTCTGAGGTCAACAACCGTAATGATCTGACCACGAAGATTCATGATTCCATTAATGTACTTAGGTGAATTGGGTAGAGGAGTCGTCTCTGGTATAGAGATGACCTCGATCACAGTAAGGAGTTCAACGCCATATTTTTCTTTTCCAATATTAAATTCAAGATAGCGTAAGCCTGTTTCTTTTGAGTCGTTATGGTTTTCCATTTTTTTTTCTCCTACTTTAGCAAGCGATGTCAAAGTGTGTATTATTTGAGAGTTTAAAAAAATCTTTATAGAGTTCTTTTAGATCGATAATGAAGGACGGCTTCCCATTGGCCAGAATAGTAGCTCCTGTTATTCCATTGTAGCCTTTAATGTCATTGCCCAGCTCTTTAATGACAACTTGTTGCTTGTAAAGAACGTTTTCAATGAGCACTGCAAATTTTCCGTCCTTATTTTCAGTTACAATTGCTGTGCCTTCGGTGATCTCATGAGATGATTTTGAAATGCCGAGTTTTTCAGTTAGTGAAAATACAGGAATGATATTCCCGCGAAGCTTATAGTAGAGGCCACCGTTGGTCGCTGAGGCAAAGTTTTCATTGGAGATTTGTACAATCTCATTAACTTGAGAGATCGGAAGGGCAAATTTATGATCACCTGTCTCAATAATAAGCCCGTCGACTATGGCAAGAGTGAGAGGAAGTTCAATTCTAAAGGAGCTTCCTACTCCAATTTTACTTTGAAGGGTAACCTTTCCTCCGAGATTTTCAATATTTGTTTTAACAACATCCATTCCTACGCCTCGTCCAGAAACTTCACTAACGGTTTCTTTAGTGGAAAAGCCGGGGTGAAAAATAAGCTGAATAACTTCTTGATCAGAGATATTTGTTGTTTCGCTAATAATTCCTTTTTCAATACCTTTCCTGCGTACAACGCTAGGATCAATACCTTTTCCATCGTCTGTAATTTGAATAATAAGGTTTGAACCCTCATGGAAAGCGAAGAGTTCGATAATTCCTTGTGGGTTTTTTCCTGCGGCCGTTCTGTCCTCTGGAGACTCAACACCGTGGTCAATTCCGTTACGAACAATGTGAACGAGTGGGTCAAGGATATATTCAACAACTTTCTTATCCACTTCCGTTTCTTCTCCTCTTAGTTCAAGCTTAATGTCTTTTCCCAGGATTTTACTGGTATCTCGGACAATTCGTTGCATTCTTTGAAAAGTTGACCTTAGTGGAAGCATTCGTAGGCTCATGGCCATGGATTGAAGTTCTTTAAAAATTTTACTCATTTGAGATATGGAAGAATTGGCCAAGTCATCTTTGATCTCTACACCTCGTTTCTGTTCGAGCACGGTCTGTAGGATAACGAGCTCACCAATATAGTCGTTTACTTTATTGATTCTTGAGAGCTTGACGCGAATATCTTCATCTGTGTCGTCAACTTTATTATTAGATCGAGTTGTTTCTTTTTTTACGGGCTCAGGTTGTTGGTCTTCTGGCTCTTGTTCCTTCGCCACTATAGTTAACTGATCCACTTCTGTAACAGCAGTATCTGGTCGTGAAGCCTGTTCAAAATCTGCAGATAAAAGACTTTCAAGTTCTTCATCGAGTTGACAAGACTCCTCTTCAACAGCAAGCATTGCTTCTGCTGTTGAAGTATCTTTATCATCGTATTGGCCAGCAAGAATAAGTTCTAATCCTGTGACTACAGAGTTAATGTCAAACACAGCATCGAGGTTTTCTTTGAACCCCTCGAGCATTTCTTCCACTTTATCTTTAAAGGAAAAGAGGATATCGATAACTTTTGAAGTGAGTGGAATTTCTTTTTGTTGAATTTTAAGAATTAGATTTTCTGTATGGTGAGTAAGCTCTGCAATTTGGTCAAAGCCAACGGCCTTAGATGTTCCCTTTAGGTTATGGGCAACACGAAAAAGTTGATTAAGCATTTCCTCTGTTGGGGTAGAGTTCTCTAATGTGAGGAATACTTCTTCTGCTTCTGATAACAAGTCAGAGGCCTCGGATATAAATTCTTGCTTAATTTCTAGTTCAAAATCATCCACACCATTTCTCCATATTCTCTAAAATCGGATATGGAGTCTGTTCGGCCTATTTTGGCCAATTCTTAAACAAAACTATTAGGAGATGGAAGAATTTACCTCGTTAACTTTGATGTAATTATAAATATTTAGACTTGTGAAGAGGAAGCTCTTTAGTTGGTTACTGGTTTACGTATGCCCTCTGCGCTAAGGAAGTAAATAAGGGCCATTAAGGGGAGTAGAACACCCATTAGGGAAGCTCTTGTCCAGCCACCATGATCAATACTCCAGGCTCCAAGCGCACTACCAATTCCTCCACCGACAAAAATGAAGGAGACGTAGACTCCGTTAAGGCGGCTTCGTATGCGAGAGTCGATGGCGAAGACTTCCCTCTGGCCTGTTACCATACTTAATGTAACACCTGCATCGAGTAGGATGGCGCTTAAAACCATAGAAACAACTCCGGCCGTTGAGCCTTCTTGAAAGAAGTTTGTTATGAGATAGGAGGTGATACAAAGTGAAAGGGCCAAGAAAGTAATAAGTTTGCCCTTTCCTGCATCTGCGGCCATTCCAGCAAAGGGAGCAACGACGGCCCCCGAAACTCCAACTAATGCAAAGATGGCAATTTCAGTGTGCGAGAAGTGAAAGGCGGATGTTTCTAGGTAAAGAGGGGCTGAAGTCCAAAATAGGCAGAAAGTTCCAAAGAGGCACGCTTGATAGAGGGATCTTCTTCTGAGAACTTCCTTTTCTCTAAAGAGAGAAACCATACTTTTGAGGAGATTGAAGTAATTGCGATCAGAGCTTTTGGGTTCTTGAGCTGGGAGCTGGAAGGCCATGAGGACCCAGACAAAAATCATGGCCAGGGCACTGATGATAAAAATATAGTGCCATTGCCCGAGCTCTGCAACCAAACTAGAGAGAGGACGGGAAAGCATAATCCCAAGCATAATTCCGCTCATTAGTGTACCTACGGCCTTGCCACTTTTCTCCTGTGGCATGAGACCTGTGATATAGGGAATCAGGACTTGTACGGAAGAAGCACCAATGCCGGTAATGAGGGCACAAATGATGTAGAGGTAGTATTGGGGAGCAAAGGCCTGTCCGAGCGAGCCAAGAATGGTTATCCCTATCATGGAGAGGATAAGCTTTTTAACTTTGAGAATATCTCCGAGAGGGATGAGGAAGAATACCCCAATTCCATAACCGACTTGGGTGGCGGTGGAAATGAGTCCTGCTTGAGAGGGACTGACGCCTAAACTTTGCGCCATGAGACCAATAATAGGTTGGACGTAGTAATTATTGGCGACAATTGTTCCAACTGCAAAAGCAATGATGGCCATAAAGTAATTAGGGAAAGTTTTTTCAGATGACATTGTACTCATGCGAAGCAGTTTAATGGCATAAGTCCAGTTCACCTATTGTTATAAGTTAGGCATAATTATTTTATGTATAGAAAGGAAGATGGGGGCCGTTATGGTGCAAGTAAAGAAGAAGACGGGGTTAGGTGTAATTTATTTATCCGCTACAGAAAAGGGTTTGGTGGGCCTGAGCTGGGAGAAAAATCCCAATATCAAAGTTAGTGCTAATGGGAATGAGCATACGGATTTAGCGGCTAAGGAGCTTGATGCCTTTGCAGAGGGATCGTTAAAAAAGTTTTCTACTAAGTTTGATTTTAAAGCAATGAAGGCCACTGATTTTCAAATAAAGGTGTGGAAGGAGTTACTAAGGATACCTTTTGGTTCCTTAAGAAGTTACCAAGATATCGCTCTTAGGCTAGGAGATAAGAATTTAGTTCGTGCAGTCGGAGGAGCGAATGGAAAGAACCATATTCCCATTATTATTCCCTGTCATCGTGTGATTTCCAAAGATGGAGGACTTGGTGGCTACTCTGGTGGGTTAGAGAGAAAGAGGAAACTTCTTAAAATAGAGGGGCATCAATTTTAATATATTTTCTTCTCTTATAAATTGAATCAAAGGTAGACAGAGCTGACTCACTCTGCCATAAGTTTTAGATATCTATTAACTTTTAAATCAAGTGACTAAAATCATGAGTGAAGCTGCCTCTCGTGACGGGAATTCTTTTGTCCGTCTTTTCTTTAATAAACCACGTAACTTTAAGAATGATTTTCTTTCTGGACTGACTGTGGCCTTGGCCCTTATTCCTGAAGCTGTGGCCTTTGCTTTTGTTGCAGGTGTTCACCCTAAAGTAGGGCTCTATGCTGCCTTTATGATGGGACTCATCACGGCCTTGGTTGGTGGACGTCCGGGAATGATCTCTGGAGCGACGGGGGCCGTTGCCGTGATTTTCGCTCCCCTCATTTTTAAAGTTCAAGATATGGCCACTGCCAGTGGAGCGACCACGGCCGAAGCAGCTGTTATGGGACTAAACTATCTCTTTGCAGCAGTTATTTTGATGGGAGTTTTTCAAGTACTCTTTGGAGTAGGTAAACTAGGTAAATTTATTCGTCTGGTTCCCCATCCTGTTATGCTTGGTTTTGTGAATGGGTTGGCCATCATTATCTTTAAAGCACAATTTTCTCAGTTCACAGTAAAGGGCTCTCTTCTTGATTCATGGCCTTTAACTGTTATGGGCCTTTTAATTGCTCTTACAATGGGGATCTCTGTATTTCTGCCAAGGCTGACTAAAGCGGTTCCGGCCACATTGGTGGGAATTGTTGTAACAACCATTGTTGGGCACTTTATTAATTTGGCCAATCCGGGACTAGTCAGAACGGTTTTGGATTTTGTTCAAGACCAAAATGCTTCCGTTACGACTTTGAAAGTGGGACTGCCTTCTTTTGCTCTACCACAAATTCCAATGACTTGGGAGAGCTTAAAACTCATTGTCCCCTATGCTTTCTTGGCCGCTGCCGTAGGGCTTATCGAGTCTCTTATGACTTTAACTCTGGTTGATGAATTAACCAATACTCGCGGAAAGAGTAATCTTGAATCTATCGGACAAGGGATCGCCAATATCGTTAATGGATTCTTTGGTGGAATGGGGGGTTGTGCGATGATTGGACAGAGCATGATCAATATTCGTGGTGGAGGAAGGGGGAGAACCTCTGGGATTGCTGCAGCAGTTTTACTGCTTCTCTTTGTACTTTTTCTTGCTCCTGTAATTGAAGTGATTCCACTGGGTGCCTTGGTTGGGGTTATGTTCATGGTGGTTATTGGAACTTTTGAGTGGTCGAGTTTCCGCCTCTATAAAAAGATACCGATGACGGATTTCTTTGTGATTATTCTCGTGTCAGTCGTTACCGTCTTAACGGATCTTGCTGTGGCCGTATTTGTAGGAATTATTTTTTCTGCTCTTGTCTTTGCTTGGGAGCACGGGAAACATATCCAGGCCAAGAAGACTGTCGAGGGTGATAAGGCCAGGTATGATCTTAATGGACCACTTTTCTTTGCTTCCGTTACCAGCTTTAAAGAACTCTTTGATTTCGATAAAGATCCTGAACATGTCTATATTGACTTTAATAACTCAAGAATCTGGGATCACTCGGGAATTGAGGCCCTTCAGAATATTACTGAACGCTACGCCCATAATAGTAAGAAGCTTCATCTCATGAACCTAGGTCCCGACTGCAAGCTCTTAATTGAAAAGGCCGAGAATATCGTGGAGTTGAGCGTACAAGAAGATGCTCACTGGCACGTGGCCGATGATCAGCTCGATTAAATTCTGAGGAATTTAGTCAGTCTGCTCGAGAGGGTGAAGAGGAAGAATCTGCATTCATAGTGTTAACCAATACTTAGGCCTACAATAGAGGGATATATCCCCTTACTATTGAGGAGCCTTTGTGGATTCATCACTCATTCAAAGCGTATTTAGCTTCATGACCAATAATATTTTCCTAATTATCTACCTCTTCGCTATCGTAGAAGCGGTTTTGGTGGTTTTGATTTTCTTTTTGATGAGAAGTCATGAGATGATTCTTTTGGATGTGAGCGATAACCTTCTTAAGGGCTTTAAAGATGCTCCAGATAAGGACTCTTCTCAAAATGTTCACGATAAAATCCAAGGGGCGCTCGATTTTATAAACGAGAAGATCTCTACCAATCATAAATTTAAAGCTGAGTTCGCTAAGAATGCAAATATGGTAACACGTAGGGCCTTCTATGATCGCCACTATAAGATTGAAATCTTTGCCAGTGTGATGTCGACCATCGTTCAAGTCTTTCCTCTACTCGGAATTTTGGGAACCATTCTCGCTATTGCTCAAACGGCCCTTAACGGTTCACAAACGATTGATGTGTCAACGCTATCAAGTGCTTTTGTCTTGGGGATGAATACCACCATCCTTGGGATTACCTTTTCTATTATTTTTATGATTGTGGAGAGTACTTTTCAGCCCAAAATTGAGAGAATTATTTCCGAGAGTTATTACTACAAGCAAATTGTATCTCGTATCAACCTCTCTACCAAAGAGTTAGCTGAAGAAGCGAATGCTTAATCAAGGGGAATCGTTTGAATAATCCAATGCAGCCCCACTATAGAAGAAAGAAGTCGACAACGATCCAACTCACTTCCTTATTGGATCTTCTCTTTGTTATGGTCTTTGTGTCGCTATTACAGCAGAAGACACCAGTGCCTGACACGAAGCCTAAGCCGGTGACTAAAGTGGTAAAGAAACCAGTGGTGGCCCAGAAGAAAAATACGAGCTCTTCCATCGAAGCTACATTCAATTTCTATGCAACCGCTCAAAATCCGAAACTTCCCACCGGAAAATATCTGATGAGAGGGGTATACGACTCAAAAACACGCTCTCTTAAACTTGGGGGCATTGGTTGGATTGAGCGTCCTCAAAATTATGATATGGTTCCACTTTCTGGAAAGATTGGACCTTCCAGTAAAACAT
>JBFHGF010000035.1:0-14200 GCA_041583335.1 Bacteriovoracaceae bacterium | reverse complement strand
CTTAATTCAACTAAGAAGAGTACTTCATTAAATTTTGCTTGATTGAGAACAGTTACCACTCGTCCAATATCATTAGGAACAACAATATTTCCACCAATATAGACGGTCTCACCTTTAACTCCTATTTCAAGCCCTTCGACATCACCAATAAAGTCCTTAAGCTCTTTAACGAGCTTCGATTGGTCATTTGAAGTAATCGTTACCAAGTACTTCGCCCTAATATCACCGACATTATCTCTTATAATAACGGAAGTTTTACCTGGCTTTTGTCCCGTTAGAGTCACCTCTCGCTTCTGCGGTATTACGGTTCTCTGGAGTAGAGATTCATTTCCAATTTGGATTTGTGTGTTAGGAGTAAAATCAAGTTTGATCACTCGATCTATTCCCAAAATGACATCGATGGGTTTTTCCTTAACATCGGCAGTAGATTGCCCAAAAGCTCCCACCGAGAGCCCGAGAAAAAAGATAAATAGGTTGAGCTTCAAAAGCATTACCTTCTTCATTAACGACCTTTTTTCTTATTTAACTGTAAGAAGTAGTTTTTAAATTCTGCCCTTTCGTCCTCTCCAACAACATTGAAGATATCAGTAGATTTGATTGGCACAACTTTTCTGTCATTATTATTTCTTAGAGAAAGCCACGGCCGAAATCCCGAGAAGGTTAAGTGGTGAACAACTTTTTGTACCTCATAAGGAGTTAGCTCTAGCGTTACGGTATTATATCGCTCATAAACCTGAGCATTCATTTTCTTAATTTCCTTCGGCGTTTTAATCCCATAAATCGGAATTGAGTTCGTCATACTCTTACCAGTTGAGAGCACGAGAACATCTTGCAAAATGGTTGTAATTCTTTGCATATCTTTCTGACCACTGGTCGGATCGATGGGAGAAATAACATCAACGCGGTCACCTGGCTTAATAAGGCCTGAAACGGATTGTTTCTCATCAACTTGAATCGCGATAGCACGCTTACCACTACTTACTTGATTAGATAGACCTGTGTTTACATCAGGAACGGTAACTCTTGGCTTTGTAATCTGCTCGCCTTTCATAATTGGAGTAAGGGAAAGCTTGTTTTCAATTTCATCGATTTTTTCAAAACGTCCAGGAGAAGCAAATGATTTGGGAACGGTCTTCACTGTCACCTTCTGATCATCCAAAAGCTCTAGGGCCGCAATATCTCTTTTTGCAACGATAACCGAAACATTCGTTCCGTACTTGTTCACAAGTTCAGTCTTCTGATCTTCGATATACGTATAAACCATAAAGACGGCAACGAAAGCGATCACCAGGGCCAGCGTAAACGCACGTGTATTCACAGACAACTCCCTAAAATTAAAAGGCACATTTTCACATGATTAGTTTATCAAAGGGAGTGCTGCACTTGGACTAAGGGGAAAATTACTCCCTATGCCTAATTTGCTGAAATGCTACAAGAAGTCTCACTTATTCGTTTATTTTGAATACTGGAGCCATTTGAGTGTTCATGGATCCACATATTGTTAGACAAACGATAAGTCTCACCACATAGACCATAGGCCGACATAATTCTGATAAAACTTGTCTGTCTTTCACCCGTTATAGGCTCTTCGCATGTTTCATCAGTGGCCCCAGACATAAAGCCGGGAAATTGGAAGCAATACGAAACAGGAGAATCTCCAACGAGATAGTCACGATACCCCATCATTGCCAACCCAGAATACGTGATTTTGCCACCATTCTTCCACTCTTGAAGAATAGACATTCTAGGTAAAAAACTATTACCTCTTTGTGCATAGTAGAAGTAACGCCTTGTTACCTTCTGTTGATTAATCGCGATATTGATAGAGTTTCCAATATTATAAACAATTACAAAGAGAAAAAGAAAAACAGGCAGAAATACAAGCAACTCAAAAACAGCTTGCCCCTCTTCATTTTTTTGTATTTGATCCCTATAAGATCCACTCTTTCTAACAGCCATTATCTGTCACCGTGGCATGTTCATTACACATTGTACCTGCCCCCATTTCCTGCATGGCACGACATGTTCCAAAGAAACACTCTGCTCTTGTAGGCTCCATTCCAAGATACGATTCAGACTGCATATCGATATCGATCGTACTACTCGTTCCAGGGATCATTAGCTTCTGAGTAAAGTTCGTTCTTACTCCAACGAATAAGTTTGTAGAGGGATTACCGTTGGAGATAGGGTCTTCTACAATCAAACTACCATCAAAGTCTGGAATAATTCCAGAGAGCTTATAGGATTCAAATACCTCTTCCGCCCTACTTTTCGCTTCAGCATCACTTCCATCTTCCGAGTTAGAGTGGCGCTCTCCTACCATATAAGCTCTTGAGGCTTGGTAGACCACGTAGTGGACAAAGTAACCATTGGTATAAATCATTGCCATTTTAAAGAAGCTAAATAGCAACCCCAAGGCAATCGATAAAGTGATTAAAAACTCAATTGAGGATTGTCCTTCTTCTGAAGAATGGATGATTCTATTTTTATTTGTCTTCATTACTTAGGATACTCCTCTGCAATAACGAAGAAGTGAGAACCAGATCCACCATCTGTTGCAAAAGAAGGATGGGCCACAACAGGATCGGGTCCAATCACATCATCTTCGGTAACAATCGAAGCATATCTGTAGTTGCGAGCGATACCCGTAGCAATTGTTTGAAAGAAAGCGGAGTTGCCTCCGAAGAATTGTCTAAAAACATCTGAACGAATCACTGTATTAACAAAGACGAGAACAACCACAAGAAGTAGAATATATTCTACTGTAGACTGACCGCCTTCCTTTTTTAGAATTTTAGAATTGATCTTATTTCCCATCCGAAAATCATCCATGATAGAGCAATCACTGGAGCGAAAGAAAACTTCGTACCATAAACCCTTTTAAATTGAGAAGCATCTCTCGTCATGAGTGCCACCGAAAGGATATCAAACTTTCTAATAGTGTTAAAGACTAACAATGAAAAGCCTACTATTACAGTAGAGTATATTAACTTCATAAGAAAAGGTTCGTGGAAGGACTCAGGAATCATGAGAAAGAAAGAAAAGAGAAACTTACTATCGCCTCCTCCCATTATTTTTAGAGCGAAGAGGAAGAATCCCACAAATAGCCATGCAAAGGGGTAAAAGAATGTATTCAAGGAAAAATCATAGTTATGTGGATAGACGAATAAACACAAGATAAAGATCACCAAATTTAAAAGTGTCCAATAATTCGAAATCTTTCTTTGCTTAATATCGATATAAGAAATGATCAGTAATTCTAGCGACAAAAATATGAATAGAGTTAATGGGAACAGCACTACTCTGTAATCCCATTTTTATAAGATCCGAAGAAGCAACGTTTAGGACAGACTCCTGTAGAGAGCTCCTGAGTTAAGACAAATGCGAGACTTTTGACTGATGTGGATAAGGCCGTACCGATACCTCGAACCATTCCGAGACCGATCATTGCCATAAATGCAAAAATGAGAATATATTCGACGGTTGCTTGACCCGCACTAGAACGTAACATCCTAGATAGGATAGCAAAAATTGAAAATTATAAAAGTTAAAACGTTAGCAAGATTATATCTTAAACTTCAGTAACGAATTACTGACTATCTAAGTCTTGTACCCATCCATCTGCTTGCTTGAAAACAGAGTCAGTGATAGAAGATAATCTTTTGGTCGCAACGTCCTTAAACTTAAAAACAATCAAGGCCACCACAGCAACAAGAAGAATATACTCTGTTGATGTTTGTCCCTCTTCATCTTTAAGATAAGCCAAAATCAAGTTTTTCATAACCTACTCCTAAAATCTTTATGTAAGCTACATTTCGGCAAAGGCCTTAGAAAACTTTAGCGTTCTCCTTTTCTTTTTCAAAAAAGCTTACTCTACTATTATACTCCACTACTTTATTCGATGCAACATCGCATATCGTCAATAATATCAGCATCTTAGAAAAAGCGTGAATTATTTTGCCATTGATAGTTTAGATTTATTTGCGTTATAATGAATGTGGGTCTTGTTCGGCATTACAGTATTTCGCCCTACAAAGTTATCCAAGGAAGCGGTCCCTGATCATGGTGTGCAAGCTCACGAAGGATTCTATCCCGATAGTGAGAAGCCTAAAATGGTTACTAACTGCATCCACCTATCAAATGATGGGCGGAAACTCGGCCAGCAAGACCCACCTTCGCCAAGGCTAGGCCGTAACAAGTTCAAGCCATCAATAAGACTTCTGCACAACAAGCTCCCCTCAGGATTTATCGCTACGTAGCTCATAAATGAGCGAAGTCGGATTGACAAGTGAGGCCGTTGCATTGATCATTTAACTATGGAACACTCTGCCTTACAAAATCACGAACAGCTCTCAAGTACTTGGATTGAAAATCTAGCAATCGAAGAAATCAACATGAATGAATCAGGAATTGTTGATCTTCATGAGCATTTGAACCCCATACATTTTTTGGAAGAGTCCTCCATTAACTTCATGAATCAAATTAGAGATAAGATTGAATTCTATATTTCTAAATTTAATCAATATCGTGGGCAGCACACTAGTGGTCACATTAAAATTTTTAAAATTAGTAATACTGTTAATGACTTTATGTTGTTTAGAAATTCGCTTCGCCTAATTTTTGCTAGAAGAGCAAACGATGTAATTAGCATTGCTTTTATTTCAAACGGAAAAGACCTCTTGGCCCCTCGTCTCAAAATGGATGATTCATTTGGAGGTGAAGGTGTTCACGAAATCCAGGCTCATGTTGGACCTTTCAATGAAATCACATGGAGATTTCAAGGTGAAGTAGTCAATATGGACGCTATGGTTAAACATTATCTTTCTGAGTTTATCAAGCAGTCTGCTCAATAGTTTATTTTAGATAAACTTAATTCCCTCTCCTGAGCTTTCTTTACCACCTACTTTCTTAAGACCTTTAAGTCTTTGAAAGGTAAATTCAAGAGACTCTTTAATAGAGGGTAATTCAATATTGAGAAACCCCTCTACGTTTTCAGTATCGAGATTAAAATAAAGTTGATCTTCAACGGCCGTGGAAGTTTGTGACGCATTTAAAGGAATAGGCCATCGTGTTTTACTCACACGATCAGTATTAACATCAAAGACCTCAGCATAGAATTTTGCAAAGTCATAAATGCTTCCTATATCACTGCTCGATATTTGAAAGAGCCTATTCGATACACCCTTATCAAAATTCATTTTAAGAATCATTCCTAAGTAATAAACATCCAAAAAACCCGTATTCACAAAGTCATCCATACCAAGTGAATTATTCAAAAGTAACTCTCTTTGTAGGTTTTCGAACCAATTTGGTCGAATAGGATTAATACTTCTGCCATACAAGCGACAACAGCGATAAACTAAGTAGTTCAAAGATGTTTTTTGAATATAAAATTCTGCAGCGGCTTGTGTCTTCCCGTAGGTTGTTAGCGCATCGGGAATATCCATTTCGTAATAATTCTTTTTCTCTCCAGCAAAAATAAATCCTGAAGAGATATAACAAATCTGTGCCTTATAGCGCTGACAATATTCTGAAACATTGAATAAACCATTTGTATTCAAGGCATCGGCCAAATCTTCATATTTATTACAATCAACGATAGAAGAAACACCTGCACAGTAAATAACATAATCTGGCTTAAAGGCGAATAGAACTAACTGTACTTCTTCTTTTGCCAACACATCACAAGGAATAGTTAATACTCCATTGATACGGACAGAGTTCTTATAGTAAGTTCCTACAACTTTATAATCCTTCTTAAAGAATTCTGCGAGATTAGATCCTATAAAGGAGGAAACTCCGAAGATCACGATCGTCTTGATTCTTTCTTCTGAATGTTCAGTCTTTTCATTGGCCATAGAATAAGTTTATCACTCTTCATGATTTAAATAACTTAGGTAAAAGTGACCAATTCAAAAAAATCTAAATACTTAAAATATCGCCATTTCACCATTTTTATTAAACAAAAAACCCCAATTAGCCGACAAATCCAATCAGGTAACTGTTTAATCAAACAAAGGTATTAGAAATGAAGTTTAAAGTTCTTACGCTCTCCCTACTTATGTTATCTCCAGCGGCATTTTCTAAAACTACAAAATATCCCTTTATTAAAAATGTTAATTTAAAAAATTTTCCTTTAAGGGATAGAATTAAATATCATCAGTTATTCTCAAAGACGATTCAAAGTCTTTCGGCTTCGGAAAAATACCCCAAGTACGTACTAGAAAGAAAAGTCTCTTCTCTAAATTTACTTAACATTATGAGTGATTTTTTAATCGACTCTTCTATTGCCAACTCTTCTTCTAACGTCTGCCTCTTTGGTGGGTGGCCATCAAATAAAAGTGGAACCTGCCAAGTTCCTTTCCAAAGTTCTGGGGTAGCAGTTGCCAACCAAGTTGGAATCGATGCTTATGACAGTGATGATTACTGTGGAAGTAAAAATCTTTTCAGATGTAATCCCAACGTGTTTGGACCAGGGATAGAGGCGAATGAGGAAATTACCGCAAAATTTGGTAATATTAATGGTAATAAAAATAATTCAGCTCCTTATAGTGCAGGAATTTGTGTGGATGTCTCGAAGGGATATAACAACCTGACTAATGACTGTGCGACTATATCGAAAGAACTTGATAAGCTTCGCGAAAAGCCATGGAGAGAAGAATATTTTGCCTCTAGTAAGCATGAAAATTTTAAAAAAATGCAAAGTACCATTTCTACAATATGCGAAGAAAGGGCCGAAAAACGCACCAATGATTCAATGTGTGACAACCTTGAAGAGAGTCTCGGCTTAACTTTTGCCGCAGTAAGTGCAGGTTCTATTGCCGATGTTAACGTGGAAGACCTTTTTCCTGGATGTGGTGGCAGTGTTCCTGCGGCCCTCCCAACTTGTAGTTCAGAAGACCACCAAAGCTTGACGAACTTAAGGGAAGCCATTTCTGAAATCCAAAACGATCCTTCATGCCGCTTCAAAAGTGTTTCTGTTGAAGTTGCTCCAGAAAGACCTGTTCGAAACCATGGTCGAAGTAAAATTTATGGCGACCTACCAGAACCTGTTGTTCCAGAGAGTGCTAGTCAATGTAAAACCTATATTGCTGAAAAACTAAAACCAGGGCTATCAGAAGATACAAATGTGAATATTTTCTTTAAGGGAACAGCTGTTGATGATCTCGACTATATTACTGTTGCGCTTGAACCCGACATGACAAAAGAAGAAATTATCGCTGCTATTAAGAATGGTGATAATGGAGATGTTTTTAAAAACACCTGTGCCGTTTCGACTTGTCCAAGTACAGATGCTCCTGGGTCAAAAGTCCTCTACGATGTGATGAATCATCTTAGGACAAATAAAGACTGCCATTTTAAGAATATTCAAGTTGTTGATCAGAATACCAATAGAGATGGCAACTTTGAAAAAAGCCAATGTGAACAATCTATTGAAGGTGCTCTGGCCGCAGAAGGTTTAGGCTCTGATAATCAGGAAATCATGTTCCTCGTTACTGATGCAAAAGGTGAGCTCAACACCGGTGCTCTTATTGTTAACGCCAACAGTAGTTCAACCAAAGAAGATATTCTTAAACAATTTGAAAAAGGTGAAAATAAAGGTGTTTACGGAAAAGCGTGTAATCGGACGACGAAAGATTTTTTCACTGATTACGATCTAGCTGCACAAGAGCTAGGATTTGGTGCAGATCAATTTATTGCAGAAAACCAAAAAGAACTCATTGTTAAGCTAGCAAATTTAAAAAGACGTGGTAAAGATGTGGAAGTCTCAATCGCTCCGAATGGAGACATTGTCGCCAAGCCAAGAGTTGCAGTTCTCAATGAAACTACCGGAATGAATGGAGCCTCCCATCCAACAGAATTGGATGCCGCCATCTTTCGTGCAGATTTCCCTGCTCAAATGGAATACTTTAAGTCTCAAATTGAAGGAGGTATGCCGAAAGATATCGAGAAGTTAATCACTGATTTTGCAGGAGACCTGAGAATCTCTGATTTTTCTGGAGAAAATGGCTCTTTTACCTTCACCGTTGATAATGCGAGTAAAAATATTTTAGGAGAAGAGCAGAAAATCCAAAATGGAAAACTGATCACCGCCAAAGGGAATGATGATGGCACCTTTAGCTATAGTATTGCGACGGCCACTCATGATGATCAAATTATGCTAAAGAGACAGGCTGACGAAGAAAGAGCACGCTACATTGCTTCCAACAGTGAAGAAAGATCTGTATGTGTTGAGAAGAACAGAAAAGGACGTTGTGTTAAAAAAGAGATGAGAATGCAGTATTGTGCAGAAAAAGGAAGACTCTGGGGATGTAATCGCTGGGAAGATGTTGAAAAGTAAAAAAAAAATAAAAACACACCCAAGTCTTATTCAAGACTTTGGGTGTGAAAAAGAAAACTTATATTATCCGAGTAATTTGAGGGCCATGTTAGGCGCCTGATTTGCTTGAGAAAGCACAGAAGTACCCGCTTGAACAAGAATATTGTTCCTCGCCAAGTCAGCAGTTTCAGCTGCCACATCGACGTCTCTTATTCTTGACTTCGCAGCACTCAGGTTATCATCACTTACAGCTAAATTGTTAACTGTGGATGATAGCCTGTTCTGAGTTGCCCCAAGTTCAGCCCTAACGCCGTTAATTTGTACCAAGGCATCATCAAGCTTTGCCAGCGTTGTCTGAGCCCCCTCTTTAGTACTAACGGTTTCGCTAGAAAGTCCCAACGATACAAGAGTAGTGTCTGCTTTAGTTCCATCGTAGCGCAGTCGATCCAGCATTGGATCATTGTGAACTCCAACTTGAAACTCAAGGACCCCGCCTGAACCGTCGAGAAGCTTGATTCCATTGAACTCTGAAGATTTCGAAATTCGATCGATCTCTTCTTTGAGTTGTTGAAATTCAATGTCAGAGAAACCTCGCTCGGTTTGTCCAACAGTGTCCGAAGCAGCTTGTACTGCGAGTTCTCTAAGTCTGATAACAATGTTAGAAATCTCACTTAAGCCCCCTTCGGCCGTTTGTATCATCGAGATAGCGTCGTTGGCATTTCTTTTTGCCTGTCTTCCACCTCTTATTTGCGCTTTTAAATTTTCACTAATCGCTAATCCTGCAGCGTCGTCACTCGCTCGCGTAATTCTTTCCCCCGAAGAAAGTTTCCTCAGGTTATCATTCATTCTTCTATTGGTCATACCAAGAGAACGTTGTGCCGAGAGCGACGGCGTGTTGGTGTTAATTCGTAGTCCCATGACTAATCTCCTTCAAACATACCTTACCTCCTGTAAATTGTCGCAGACATCATGTCCGCCAAATTGTTAATAATAAGTTCGTAGTTGTTTTCGGATAACCAACAAATCTTTTCTTTACTGTGTTTGTGTTTATAAGCAGCTTAAGCTTGCAGGCGAAAAAACTGCTCTATTTTATTCATCCGTTTGGTTTATACATCTTATTCTCCATAGCTAGTAATAACGTTTTCATCCAGTCCATTACCTTCTCAATTACCCTTGAGAAGCTGATTGGATTAGGCTTAGTGCACTCTTTGTTGAGGCGTTGGCCTGACTTAGTACTGAAGTTCCTGCACTCATCAAGATATTATTTCTTGTAAGTTCTGCAGTTTCAGCAGCTACGTCTGTATCTCTAACTCGAGAATTTGCAGCAGAAAGGTTTTCAACACTTACTGCGATGTTATTAATCGTTGATTGAAGTCTGTTTTGGAGCGCACCAAAGTCGGCACGAATACCAGAAACAGAGATAATCGCCTGGTCGATTGATGATAGTGAGTTCTGTGCTGAAATTTTGTCTGCAACAGAAGCAAGGTTGAGCCCGAGAGCAGCAACGTTCACATCAGCACTAGAAGCATCAAAGGTTAGACGATCAGATATAGGGTCATTTCTCGTACCGATTTGGATATCAAATACCGCACCTGTTCCGTTAAGAAGGGGAACACGGTTAAACTCTGTTGAGTTGGCGATACGATCAATTTCTGAAGTAAGCTGTTCGAATTCAACGTTAAGAAACTTTCTTTCCGTTGACCCGATAGTATCTGAAGCGGCTTGTACACTTAGTTCTCTAAGGCGGATAAGGATATTTGAAACCTCTCCAAGAGCACCTTCAGCGATTTGAACAAGTGAGATACCATCTTCAGCATTTCTTTCGGCTTGCTTAAGACCTCTTACTTGAGCTTTTAAATTTTCTGAGATTGCGAGTCCGGCAGCGTCGTCACCAGCTCTGTTGATTCTTTGCCCAGAACTTAACTTCTCTAGTGATTTATTCATCCCTAGTCGTGTCCCTCTTAAATTCCTCTGAGCGTTGAGAGAGGCCACGTTAGTGTTAATACGAAGTCCCATCTTATCCTCCTTGATATTGGGTTTCGGCCGGAAGTCATCTCCAACCGATGTACTTTACTCAAATATCTTCCATGACATCAGCAAAGCACCTTCTAGAGACTTATCGCGTCAAATGCTTTTATCTTTAAAAAATTACGTTTTATTTTTCGGTCGGCAATTTTTGCCTGAAAGGATGTAAATAGTGTAGCGTTATATAGGTAACTAATTAAATATAGGTCACTTTATGAATGTTAAAACCCTTAAAGATTCTCCTCAAAAAACTAGCGAATGCGTGGAATTAATTGAACAGGCCTTTGGCTACGATAATCAATATTCATATAAAGACGACTTTTCCCCATTATTTCATGAACACAATTTAGAAAATTGTTTCTTTATAGAAGAAGACGACCAAGTTACGGCCACTCTGCTCACTCTCCCTAAGATTTTAGAATATAAAGATCAAAAACTTCCCGTTCTCTTTATAGGAGGAATTGGAGTGAGGGATGAAAAACGAGGCGCAGGTCTTTTTCGCTCCTTACTAGAAACCGTAATTCTTCTCAATGGAAGCTATGCCCTCTTTCTTCTGTGGTCAGACCTCTCTGACCTTTATGAAAAATTCTCTTTTTATGAGTTTGGAAATATTGAAGAAAATGACCTCTCCGACACTCAGCCGATAGAGCTAAGTAAATTTCCTCCCGAAGAGCTGGAAACTATCATTAAAAGTTATCAGGAATTATCACAAACAAGCCTTGTGCCTCACAGAACCCCAGAAGATTGGCATGATCTTTTCCAGTCACATTCGATTAAACACCTAACCGATGGACAAGGTCACTTTTATTTTCTTAATAAAGGTATGGACCTCCAAGGAGTTTGTCACGAAAGGCATCCGATCAACTCTCCCGATCTCGAAGGCTATGCTAACTGGAATTACTTTCCAAAAAACCCAGAGCAAATTAGCCGCTATATGGGCTTCATTCGTCTTGGTAACTTAGAAATGCTATCCGACTTCATTGAAAAGACCAGTAATAAGCGCCTCTTCATAGTTGAGCGCAATCCCGAGGGAATGATTACCGTCTCCTTTGATGGAGACTATTACGATCTATCTGAACGAGATTTCATCCAAGGGATTTGGGGACCAGGAAAAATCGAAGAGTGGGACAACCTCATTCCAGAGCTGATCATTTTTGGCCATGATGCGATATAATTCTACTTTTTAGATAGATTCAAATAACCTCTTCCAAAAAACACACTTCCTATTCCCCAGAAGATCCAAGTAATAGTGGGAATGTCTTTGGGAGAACTTATGTTTAGTGGAGAACCCAAAAAGAAAACACCTGAGGCAATAAAGACACAGCTGATAATGGTAAAGGCCAGAAAAATGAGAGATTGATTAAGTAATCGTGCACTCTTTTCATGACCAGTGTGGATCAATTGTACCCCATACTTCTTATGGGAGAAGTCTTTTAAGAACCAACGGATATGGCGAGGAACGACCCGTGCCATGGAGACAAGATCCTTGGCCGCCCAAAGTCCTTCCTCCATCAACTCCTCTTTACTCAAGCTTGCCGTAATGATCTCTTTGAGATCATCTTCCATCATGGCATAGATATCAAAGTCTTGCCCCAGAGACTTCCCTACTCCATCCAGAGTAATTAATGCCCTAAAGACAATAAACCACTCGCGAGGAAGAAAGATTTCATGAGTTTTAAGAGTCGAAACGACGGCCTTAAGAACAAGTGAGAAATCTGTTTGCTGAACAGTAAGTCCGATATAAGGGGAGAGAGCATCCTTCACATCACTAATGAGAAGATCCACATCTGGAATTTTCTCATAGTGGGCCACTTCTAAAAATTCGTAGACTACATTTTCATAATTAAAAGTAATCAAGGAATAAATAATCGCGATAAAGTTTTTCCGACCACGCTTAGAGAGTGTTCCCATAAGGCCGAAATCAATGATTCCAATCTGACCATTCTTTAAGAGAAAGAAGTTTCCACCATGTAGGTCGGCATGAAAGAATCCATCTTTTAAAAACGTTTTAATAAATATTTTCAATCCATCATCGAGCTTAGGGGCAAGCTCAACCAAGTGTTTTGAAATCTCAGGATAATTACTAAACGGTATCCCATCCATTCTCTCCATGACGAGAACATCATGGGAACAAAATTCGGGATACATCTGGGGAATATAAATTAAGTCCTCTTGATTATAGTTAGAGATAATCTTTCGGTAACGATCACAGTTCATCACTTCAGCATTGAAGTTCAATTCATTAATAAGGCTAATGCTAAAATCATCTAAGATTCTTCTGATTCCAAGATAGCGAATTTCTTCACTGGCCCATTCCGCTTGGGATGCTAAGAACCTTAAAATAGAGAAGTCCGTCTCCATCATCTTCTCAATACCTGGTCGCGTGACTTTAATTACGACTTGCTCACCAGTGAGTAGCTCGCCTTTGAATACAACACCGATAGATGCTGTTCCAATTGGCTCCGGGTCAATACTCTTAAAGACTTGATCAATGGATTTACCTAGAGAGAGCTCAATCGTAGATCTAACATCACTAAAGGGAACACCCTTAACTTTATCTCTAAGGATCTTCATCTCATCGATAAAGGCCTCATCAAAAAGGTCTTCCCTACTAGAAAGAAGTTGACCAAACTTTATAAAGGCCGGTCCCAACTCCTCAAAACAAAGTCTTAGTCTATAACCAAGAGTTCGTCCCCAGTTTCTTCCCGCTTCCTCATCAAGCTCTTCTTTAATGCTTCTTTTTGACTTTGGAATTACAAAATTTGGGATCTGTGAGGCCACACCTGTTGCTGCAAACTCATCGAAACCATTTTTGGCAAAAACGAGGGCAATTTCTTTCATCCGATTCACATTACGAATCGTTTTCGTTATACCAATTCCTGTCTTTATAATATCAACCATATCAAATTCCCTTTATCCTAAATTTTACACTTCTTTTGAATCTCTCGCAGCATAAAACTCCTTAGGAGTTCACTAGGTTCGTGATCTCTTCAATGAAGTAGGAAACATTGACGCTCTTATTTTTTGAAGGAGGATAAATGGCCCAAATGGGTATTTCTTGATTCATATAAGGATCTAATACAGAGACCAACTCTCCACTTTCTAAATAAGGACCGACATAAGCTTCCGGAAGCTTCACAACTCCCGCATGGGACAAACATGCTTTCAAAAGGACACGGGCATTATTACTCATGAAGCGCCCATCCACTTTAACAGTGTATTCAGTCTGCCTTTCTTTGAAGTGCCACTGATTATTATTTCCCGTTAAGCAGTTATGTTCCTTAAGCTCTTTCGGACTTTTAGGAATCCCGTGTGCTGAGAAGTATTTCTTCGTAGCACATACAAACTCTCTTCGTGTTGCGATACGCTTAGCAATCATTGAAGAGTCATAAAGATGACCTACTCTAATTCCCAAATCAAAATTCTCTTCCACAAGGTGTACGATTCTTTCACTAAGAGAAATTTCAATACTAAGATTGGGAAACTTTGCCATAAGCGAAGTCGCCGCGGGAGTAAGGTACTCTTCAGCAAAAGCACCAGCTGCTGTAATCCGCAGCAATCCCCGAGGTGTTTGCACGGTTTTTTTAATATTATCCTTGGCCCCAAGGATGAGATTGATAGAGTCAGAGCACACTTCGAAGAACTTCTCTCCCTCACGGGTTAATTTAACCAGTCGAGTGGATCTGTTTAATAGTTTTTGACCAATTTCATCTTCAAGTTGCTGAATAGATTTACTAATATAGGCTTTAGAGACCCCAAGCTCTAGAGCGGCTTTTGAGTAGCTCAAATTTTCGGCCACTTTAACGAAAGCGAGGGTATTTCCAAAAGATCTCATTGTTTCCATACAGAAACACT